>JAPLUR010000061.1 GCA_026397505.1 Candidatus Zixiibacteriota bacterium | reverse complement strand
TCCTCGGTTGCCGGACCATTAATATATAAGAGACTCTCTTTCTCCAATTCGCCGATAACGGTCGGATTATTCTCTATTACGACAAAGGGGACTTTTCGCCGGGTGTATTCCTCAGCGACTTTACGCCCCACCCGGCCGAAACCGGCAATGACGTAGTGATTACTCAGATTTTTTATTTTGGTATCCATTTTTCTTCTCCCCAAAATGTTGCGAAGCTGGCCTTCCAGGATGAACTGCCCTATGGCCGACCCCGCAAAGGTGACGGTGACGACGCTGGCCACAATGAGAAAGATGACGAAAACCCGTCCGCCCGGATGAAGCGGACTTACCTCGCCGAATCCGACGGTCGACATGGTGATGACCGTCATATAAAGACTCTCCAAAAGCCCCATTCTCTCAACGAGAATGAAACCGGAGGTGCCAAAGGCAACCAGGAAAAGGAGGGCAATAATTGCCAGTTTGATTTTTCCGGTGGGAGTCCAGCCATGATTTTTACTCATGACTCGAAAAGTACAATATGAATGGGCTGCTTGGCAAGACAAAACAAGTGCACTCAAGGGCTTAATTAGCAATATTGGGGAATATGCAATCTCGATTTATTGACACGCTGAAAGGTATGCTTATATTCTTTGGTGTCTTGAAAGGATGATATGTCACAATCCGCGGGATTCTGGTGTACACCGAATTGCGACCCTTATTTGAATATGGCCATTGATGAATGGCTGTTTGGAGCCATGGCTGATTCGGGGCCTTACCTGCCTGCCGCGCTTCGTCTTTATACATGGGCAAGCCCAGCAATCACAATAGGTTACAACCAGGATTCGGCTCGCGCGGTGGATTGGTCTCAGATTGATTCAAACCTGCCTGTTATCAGAAGAATAACCGGAGGACGGGCCATTTTTCATGACCCTTATGAGATTACTTTCAGTTTCTGTGCCCGACTGGAGGCATTGCCGGAGACTTTACAGGGTCTTTCTCAAACCAATGCGCTGATTTCCCTGGCAGTTGTGGAATCATTCAGGGAGGTTGGAATTACGGCCTCCTGGGCCCAGCATTCCGACCGGAGCTTCAGGATGGCCGGAAATTCTGCAGATAAGTCCTGTTTCAATTCCCTATCTAAGTAGGAGATTATTGCAGATGGCAGGAAAATCGCGGGCGGCGCCCAGCGTCGCATAGGCTCTTCTCTGATCCATCAGGGATCGCTCAAGGTTAATGGTATTCAGCCGTTTCCTGCGATAGGGCAGAGGCCCCGGGCGGATGAAGCGATCAGGCCCGGCAATCCGATGCGAAAATATTCTATCGAAGATTTCCGGGCAGTGTTACCAGGAGTTTTTTCTTCAATATTCGGGTTGGCCTTTGTGCCTATGGCTGTTTCCCCTCGGCATCAGCAGGAAATTGATGTTTTGCGGAGGAATCTTCAGCAAAATTCTTTATCACGAAGAGGAATTTTCTAAACGGATTTCCCGATTCGCAAGTCTTTACAGTTGAGAGCAGTAAGGTGTCGGATGAGGTAGCGGGAAAAAAGGAAAAAATCGCTTGACTTGCAGGATGATTGGTAGGTATTTTATAAGCCTATGAGAGATTTTTAGAGGTATGGGAAGTTTGCGACAACCCTGGAGGGAGTGACGCGCAGGGCGGGAAAATTCCTCACATTCCGTCTCTTTCCCCATTTGATGGATAAAACGAAAGGAAATGATTATCTCGATAGATATAGATACAGTGGGAAGAATGATGAAAAAAAAGTTAACGAGTAATAGAGTTGAGGAGGACAGGAAAATGACAGGATTGCCCAGGAAGTTATTATTTTGGGCGGCGATTTTGTCCGTATTGCTGATTTCAACATCTCTCGTTCTTGCCGGAGGCAATGGCAAGATCAAGGGAGTCGTAACGGATAAGGAGACAGGTGAACCAATTCCTGGCGCTTCGGTTTTGCTTACCGGAACTTCTCAGGGTGCAATGACCGATCCCAATGGAAAATATCTCATCAACCTGGTTCCGCCCCAAAAATATATTCTGAAAATCACATCGATTAACTATAGCACAGTTGAGGTTTCCGAGGTGAACGTATCTACCGACCTCACCACGGAAATCAATGTTCAGATGACCAAGGCGGTTACGGATCTCCACACAATCATTAGGGTGACCGCCGACCGCGATGTTATTGACAAATACACGACCACCAACATGGTCAAAATAACGCGTGAAACCATCCAGACCATGCCGGTCCAGAATGTCGACCAGTTGTTGCAGCAGACGGCCGGTGTCGTAACCACTTCCCAGGGTGAAATTATTATCCGCGGCGGTCGTGTCGGCGAGGTGGCCTATGTGGTTGACGGTGTTACTATTGGCGACCCGCTTGGCGGCTATGGCCCGACCTCTTTCGGTCTGTCGCTGACTTCCGGCTCCATTCAGGAAATCAGTATAATTAAAGACGGTTTTGACCCGGAATACGGTAATGCCCTCTCTGGTATCGTGAAGATTACGACTCAGACCGGCGCCGCGGACAAAACCAATATGACCATGCAGTTTGTGACCGACGATTTCGGGAATTCGACGATGAATAAGTACTCCCGCAATTATGACAATATCTATTTCACCCTCAGCGGCCCGGATCCGATTCTGAAAAGCAAGATTTTGCCGGCCCTGAAATTGAATTTCCTCCAGGATAAAGAGGTCACTTACTTCTTCTATGCGGAAATGACCAAGAGCGGAACCGCCTATCCCTATGACAAATATGCAACGCCGATTGCGGCCAAGAAGTATCGTGCATTCAATCTCTTCGGCATAGAGTTGCCGGAACGGCAGGTTAATGATTATAGCATCAATGCCAATGTCATGATGAAACCGCTCAATAATATGAAGATGATTTTCTCCTACAAATCGAGCGTAAATCGCAATACTCTTTTTGACTGGCAATATCGCTATTCTCCCAATACGGCCCCGATTAATGAGACCAAGTGGCAGTCATATGCAGTGGAAATGACTCATCAGCTATCCAAGAACATGCATTACTACCTGAAAGCATCTTATTATAACCGGGAAGTTCAGTACAAACCGGGTGATCCCAATAATCCGGGCAAGGGTCTTAATCCCGATCAGTTCCTGCGCTACTATCAGTTCGAGGGTTATGATGACCGCAACCGCAATGGCGTATATGATCCTCCCGAGCCGGTTATCAATATTTTCCCGGACACGATGATTTACGGAAGGGATCTTGCCGCCCCGGCATATACATACGGTAATTTTCCTTTTCTTAATAACGCTCAGGCCGGATATAACTACATGACCAATTTCAGGTTTAATGATGGGTCTCGCGGCGGCGGGCTGGAAGGCGAGCCATATATTGACCTTAACGGCAACGGGCAATGGGATCGAGGGGATTATCTCTATGATACCGATGGTGACGGCCGTTATGATGCGGACCGCCGGGATGTGATTGATGCCCATGATCCGGAACCTTACCTTGATGGTGATGTCAACCTCGGGGAACCGTTTACCGATGTCAACAATAACGGTTTTTATGATCCGGGAATTGACATTTTTGTCATGTCCCGAGATACTGCTGCTAATCAGGACCTCGACCGGAATTCCCGATATACATACCCGCTTGAACGCTGGACACCGGGAATACCTTTCATCGATCGAAATGGTAATGGTATTTATGACCCGCCGAACCAGAGATATGACGTGGGCGAGCCTTTCACTGACCCTAACGGGAACGGCCGCTATGATTATGGCGGTACCCAGAACTTTTTAAATGTAGGTAGTTATCAAAATGAGACGGTCTGGCATCGTCGCAGTGTTGAGCAATATGTTCTGGAGGGTCGCCTTTTCCGCCAGCTGGGCGCTCACGAAATTAAAGCCGGTGCGGAGTTAAGGAAAGAGTATCTGGTGAAGCAGGATATCCGTTCGCTGGAACAGCCCTATACCGGTCGCTCCGACGCCGGGCTTTATCCCGGTATCGGCGAGTTGCGGGATTTCTATGACTATCGGCCCCTCAACGGCTCAGTTTATCTGAGAGATAACCTTGAGTACGGTTCCATGATTGCCAGCCTCGGTTTCCGTTACGATTTCTTTATTCAGACCAATGGTTTGGATAGTGTGGCGGCCAATGATGATCTGGGCAGCGGGTTGATTCTCGGTGACCGCACAAGGTTTTCGCCCCGTATCGGTTTCTCATACCCGATATCGGATAAGGCCAAGATTCACTTCAACTATGGCCATTTCTATCAGTTGCCTTCCTATTCTTTTATGTATGATAGAAATACCACAGCGGCATCGGCCAACGATGTGGTCGGCAATTACAATCTTGATTATGAGAAGACGATTCAGTATTCCTTCGGTGTCAAATATGCGATGTCGGAGGATTACTCAATTGACGTTTCCGGTTATTTTAAAGACGAATTCGATAAGATCAACAGCGCCAATATCAGGTTGGGTGGCGGTGCTCTGGTGGTTCAGAGATATGAGAATCGAGACTATGGGCGGAGTAGAGGATTTGAGGTCACTGTTGACAAACGGGGCGGCCGCCTGATCAACGGAGAAGTAAACTATACTTATGCCTTTGCTTACGGAAAGCAATCGCAGGCCCGCACCTCCTATTTCAGCGATTTCTATCTCAGCCGTGAATCTCTCTCGGAGAAGCCGCTTGATAACGATATTCGGCATTCGTTGAAATGCGGTATCCAGTTGGTGATCCCTGAAACCATGAAACCGAAATTATTCGGTCTGCCGATTCCTAACGGCTGGACTTTCTCGGTTCAGGGTTCTTATGAAAGCGGAAGACCCTTCACTCCCGGAAAGAAGTATCCCAACCTTAATGTGGAACAGGGAATCGATATCGATGAGAACTCGCTTCGTCGCCCGTCCACGATCAACTTTGATGTTCGCTTCGAGAAATATTTCAAGCTGGTGACGCTCAACTGGCGCTTCATTGTCTGGGTTGACAACCTGCTCAACAACAGAAACGTTCAGGGAGTATTCAGTGAAACCGGCCGTGCCGATACCGGCCAGAATGACGGTTATAATGTTACCGGGGGCACAGAATACGACCGCAATCCCCAGAACTGGCAGTATGGACGACAGATTAAATTCGGTCTCCAGGTGAGTATCTGAAAATTGTGAGTGATTTTTATAGAGGAGAAATGGCAAATGAGGTTTCATAGATTTTACCCAAGTCTGCTGGGCGTGCTGCTTCTGCTCCTGCCGTCACTGGCCTTTAGCCAGGCCAAAGTCGGGACTACGGGACTCAACTTCCTTGAGTTGGGAGTCTCGGCGAGGGCGATGGGGATGGGAGACGCTTTTACCGCCCGGGTCAATGATGCATCGGCGATATATTACAACCCGGCGGCTCTGACCTATGTGTACGGCCGTGAGGCGATGTTCACGCACATCTCCATGCCGTCCGGCATTAATTATGAATTTTTCGCCATGGCCGTTCCGCTGGAAGCGGTGGGGGGAGTTGTTGGCGTTGGGGTTTATTCCCTTAATACAGGGGATATTCTCTATACCAACCACTCCTATCCTCACGGCGTCGATCATGACGGCAATGCGCAATACTTCTCTGCCGGCGATCTGGCGGTCGGTATCAGTTATGGTCGATTCCTTACGGACAAGTTCTCGGTGGGGTTTACGGCCAAATATATTCAGGAGAATTTGGAGACCGTAAGCGCTTCCGGCTGGGCCGCTGATGTCGGCACCTGTTATAACTCGGGGTACCGGAACTTTAAGATCGCCATGGTTATCACTAATTTCGGTCCCGACTTCAAATTCATCGAGAAGGGATTTCCGCTTCCGATCAATTTTAAATTTGGCGCCGCCATCGATCTGCTCAGTAATGACAATCATTCGATGACGATTTCAGCCGAAGGCAACCATCCGTCGGACAATCTCGAGAAATATAATGCCGGTCTGGAATACACCTTTCAGAATAAATTCAGCCTCCGTGTCGGTGAGAGGCTCAACTATGACTCCGACGGATTCACCGCCGGAGGCGGGTTACGCCTGCCCATAGGCGGTGATATGGATCTCTCGGTTGACTATGCTTATCAGGACTTTGGCTGGTTGACCCAGGTTCATAGATTCTCGATCGGTCTGGCGTTTTAGGATGATGGCATCAGGCTTAAATATAATGGAGGAAATAATATGAAGCGGAGTCTGCTGATAATTTCCGCGCTGATATTAGGTATATATATCTGGGGCGGATGCACAAAAGAAATCAAAGGTCCCCCGCGCGTCAATCAGGCGCCGATTGTTGAATTCGTCAACATTCCCGTAGAGGGTGCGCGGTTCTCTTCGGATACGACTGTCTACTGGTATGGCACCGATGTTGATGGCTTTATCAGGCTTTTCCGGTATGCGGTGATTCTTGATTCGATTGTCGGACCCGATCCCGAGGCTTTTCTGGCTGCCAGGCCGGATGATTCTCTGCCCTGGAAAGTCCTTCCGGTCAAGCTGGAAAATCCCAATTCCAAAGACAGGATTAAGATGTCGGCCGACGTCCGAGATCCGGTCAGAAGATACATATCTTCCTGTATCTTTCTTCAGGCCATTGATAATCTGGGCGCCAAATCCAGAATCATTTATCGGAAGTTCAGTAAGAATAATCACTTCCCGGATACTAGGATTTCGGCCAATGAACTCATCGATCCATATGTCAATGCCAAGTCGAGTTCAGGTGTTCTTGAAGGTGTGAGTGTCTCTTTCGAGGGTGAAGACCGGATAGATTATCCTCGCAATGCACCCCCCTTCGAATTTCATTGGAAGTTGTATGGTCCTTTTGACAGTTCGGAGATGGTAAAAATAAACAATGACTATGTCAAGTCCGTTTTTGTCGATTTGTATGGTGATTTCTACAAAAAGGGAGATTTTTATCGGACGATCAGAGATATCGACACGACTATTGATACTACCATCGTCCCGCCGGACACGACCGTCGATACCACCTTCAACTTCATTCTGGTCGATACCTTACAGGCCGGAAGTCCGATTGGGAATTGGTCTAATTTTGTCTTGTTGGACTCCCTGACGGACAGTTTGAATCGTGTGGCTGCGGAGTCGCATGATCCATTAAGCAGCTCCTACTGGACCTATGAGTCCGCTACCAATATTTATGATGTTTTCGGCAAGCAGAGTGTTAAGCCGGCCGAGGACACTACTCGTCTAGAGTATTTTATGTTGTGGTGCCAGGCGCGGGATGATTCCAAGGTACCGGACCCTGTCCCTGAATATAAATGGCTTACAGTCATCGAACCGAAATTTGAGCGTGACGTGCTGGTTCTGGATGCCACCCCGATGGGTTATGCATCCCGCGGCTTCATGAACTGGCCGGTATTCCCGGGAATGAAATATGGTACTGGCCAAAATGACACCTTTCCCTCTACTGCTCCCGCCACGGTAAAGGAAGTCTATGGACGACTTATCAATAATTGGAAACCCGGCTCTTTTGACACGGCCAATATCCTGCCGATGCTTAATATCTATGATACAAACGGAGTATTGGCCGCTGAAATCGACTATCCCAGGTTTCGGTGCACTCAGGATTATTATCAGATTGGCAACCTCAAGAATGCTCCCAGCCTGGGAGTTGGCTCTGTTGGTCTGCGCGATGTTCTCAAGCACAAGATAATAATTCTGATCAAGGATACTCCCAGCAGGCAGTTGCAGATAGCCACTATCGAGGGTCTGGAAATAATTAAGGGAATCAGCGCCGGAATGAGCGCCTGGGCCATGGTGCGCGGGCCGTTCTCGTCGTCACCGACTGATTATATTCCCATGAGAATGGATGCTCCAGAGTCCTACCGGCGCTATTTCGGTGTCGATGCGATTCACTGGACCGCCTGGTTCGGCTTTGATGTTTATTTCCCGCCGCCGGGATCTCCCACTCCGTTTGGGCCCGCGGGCCAGATCCGCATCGAGGATTTTATCGGGGCCTATTCCATGACTTCATTCCTGCCCGATATCAGGCTTGATAGTACTCTTTTGGAGACGCGCTATCTCTGGTATAAGAAGCTTAATACTCCTGGTTTAGGAATCTATGAATTCCCGTATCGCTGCGCGGATGGTTCCATATTGGTTGATTCTGGCGGAGCGCTTCCTGAAGTTGGTTATATTGAGAGGGGGTACGGTACGGAACCGCTTTACCTCTATAGATCGGCATATGGAACACGTTCTCCGAAGATTGAGTATAAGTGCAACATCCGGGTCGGAAATGTGGAGAAGTTTGATGGATCAGTCGTGGCATGCCGTTACGAAACCCCTCTGTTCCGTACTTCTCATTTCTCGTTCACCTTTCTGCCCGTTCCCGAACAGACGGCACAGACGATATTCAATGAGATGATGGACTGGCTGGCGGTTCAGCCATTCGTCACAACGGGAAAGATGGCAAGTTCGGCTCCAGCGGGCGTTGATATCGAGCAATTGCGGCGGATTAACCGCGAGTTGCAGGATCTTAAGAAGAAAGGCCTTCTGCCGAGTATGTCGTCTTTTAACGAATAGGATGAAATAAGCGACTATCGGGCCGGAGATGCGAAAGCACCTCCGGCCTTTTTTATTTTAGTTTTTCCTCGACGGTTTTTATCAATTCATTATTGGGAAATTTCTTTCGGGCGGCGGCAATTACGGCATGCGCCGATTCCCTTTTCCCCTGCAGAAGATATCCCTGAACCAGATTGACATAAGCCTCGACCAGACTTGAATCAATCGCCACGGCCTGACGGCTCATTTCTATAGACAAATCCAGGCGGTTCTGGATTCCATAAAGATAACCCAGCTGATAGGCCGCCTGCGCTCTGATATGCGGCAGTTCGGAACCGGAACCATAGGTAAAAGCATCGTCATCGGTCTCAGCCGCGGCCCGCTTCGCGACAAGAGCCATTTTCAAATATTCTTCGGCCAATTGGAGCATCCCCAGTTGCGAGTAAATGATGCCCGCTTCCAACAGAAGCCGGGGCTCATCGCCCAGATTTTCCCGGGCTTGGGTCAGTGTGCGGCGGAAATCGGCCGTATCAATCCGTGCCGCCTGTATTCTCAGCATAACCAGATATGCCTCGGGGAGGTAGGATGTCAGAGAGATGGCCCGGGCGGCATATTGGGCGGCCGTATCAAGAGAATTCCTTAGATAATAGAGTGAGGCCAGGTTGCTGTATCCCCGAGCGCTGGAAGGGAATGATAGAATCTCTCTCTGTGAATAATATTCCGCAGAATCACCCATCCCTTTTCGTAAGAAGACCGCACCCAGATTGAGATTGGCCTCCGGGTAGCTCGGATCATTTTTCAAAACTTGATGGTACAACTCAATACTTTTATCAAAATCCCTCTGGGCGAAGTAATAATTAGCTTCATTGTACAGGCCGCTGTCGAGATTGGCGCGGTCAATCCGATACCAATTGGAAGTGGCGAAAGAATAAATGATAATCGCGATCAGGACGGCGGCGGACAAAGACCGCCAACCCTGCTTCAGCATCTTGACCAGAGCCCAAATTTCGGCCAGCGCGGCCCCGGAGAAAATGATGAATAACGGGACAACCGGGAGGCGGAAACGAGCATTAATGAAAAACAGTGAGATCAGAAGGAAATAACTGACGATAAATATTAGAATGAAAAACATTTGCCGGGAAAACAGTCGTCGCAGACCGGTCAGGAACAGAAAGATACCGGTCAATGAAAACATGAGGGCAAAATTCAGGGGGAGAGAGTGGAGAACGGGATTGCTTTGGAAGAAAAGGGGAAGGTTGCGGTTGTTTGAGACCTCAAAATTGTTAAAGCAAAAGTAAAGCTTCTTAATATATAACTTCAGAAATTCACCCTGGTGGGATAGAATCCAACCAACCCCTTTCCAGTACCAAAAATCCGATAGCCGGGAATCTTTCAGGGAACGGCCGGTTTCTTTCTCGGCCAGATATCTTATATCTCTAAGCTGCCAATTGGCTCCGAGCGGTGGTGGCATGGTTGCCGAAAGACCATCCGCGGCGCTGTTATTGCCGATATAAAAATTTATTCCGCCCGAAGAAGCTATAAGGGTCGTATCGTGACCGACCAGAATATTTCTCAGGGCGACAGGTAAAATTACGAGCACTACCATGCCGACTATGATAAGCGAATGGACGACCGCCCTTTTCCATCCCCTCTTGCTCCAGAAAACCCATAATATCAGAATGGGCAATAATGGGAGAATTACCGGTCGGGTGATGGACGCCAGTCCGAAAATCAGGCCGACCGGAAGATACCGTTTCCATTTATCATGCTCCGTGGCCCGGAGAAGGGAGAGTATTGACCATTCAATCAATAATGTAAAGAAACTTTCGACCAGCAGCTCACTTTCAAAATATATGGCGATTGGATATAAGGCATGGAGCAGTCCGGCCAGCAGTGCCGCCCTTGTACCGAAGAATCTCTGGGCAAGGCGGTATGTCATATAAATGGAGAGAAGGCCGATCAGGTGGCCGAAAATTCTGGCGATCAATAGAGAATGGCCGAAAATGGCGTACAATAAGCCGAGCAAATAGATGTACAAGGGGGCACGGAAAAAAGGCTCCTCGCCCAGCCAGTTCCCGGCTGCAAGCGAGGCTGCCCAGCGGTCATGGAATAGTGAATCAACCAGAAGCTGATTCCATTCGGGGCTTGAAAGATAAATGAGAAAAAAGACAAGTCGCGCAATCAGACCGACCGCTAGAATGGCCCAAAAGGGATAACTTTTGATCTTCTCTATAAGATTTCCAGACATTTAGAACCAAGATATAACAGATTTATCCATTAAACAATACTTCTCATAATCTGCAAAAGAGTTCCTATATGCACGCATGATTATATGGCTGCAAAAGTAAAGATGTCCGATTCGCCGCCGCTGCATATTGTTCAAAATTTATGCTATGCCCGTAACCATTGGTGTTCTAATATATTAACCAGGACTTGTCGAACCGGGACCGCAATCATCTGCCATATTTTCCGCAATCAAAGGCTCCTGAGGAGGCGGCATATCGATTGCAGGATAGGCTATTGGCTTAAGATGAGGAGAACCAATGCTGCTTATCCTGAAGAAATCAACTTACCTCTTGCTTTGTCTGGTCGGATTCTTTTTAGTCACCATAACATCACGGGCGGCCACTTTTTCACCCTCGCTTGATCAGAGGATGAGCAAAGCCGCCGGCAGCGTTTCTGATTCTTTCGTCGCGGTCGTTCTATTTGTCGATAATTCGGCCCTATCATCGCGGGTCAGCAAGGCAGCCTCTGAGCAGGGAACTGATTTTCAGCGCCGGCACAGTGAGGTCATAAGAGCTCTGCAATCCCGCGATGCGTCTCTTATTGACAACATCAAGAATAGAATCAGGCAGATATACGCTTCCGTGAAAATTACCGAGTATTGGATTGCTCCTGCGCTTTCGTTTCGAATCCCTCTGTCTCAGTTGATTCAGCTTGGCAGTATTCCGGGGGTCGTCGCGGTAATTGAGGATGCCCCGGTGGAATATATTGAGCCGGTCGAATCGACCCCCATAGTTGCCAAGATACAGAGCGTCTCCTCGCACCTGACCGCGCTCAATATTCCTGCACTCTGGAGCCGTGGTCTGAAGGGGAGAGGGAGACTGGTTTGCAGTTTCGACACCGGTGTCGAAGGAACCCACCCGGCGCTCAAAGATAAATGGCGGGGGAATTTTTCCGGCCGTTCGACGGCCTGGTTTGCCCCCTCATCGACCGATACCCTGCCCAATGATAAGATAGGTCATGGAACGCACACTATGGGACTCATGGTGGGAAATGCCGCCGCCGACAGTTTCGGTGTTGCTCCCGAAGCGGATTGGATCAGCGCCGCGGTTATCGACCAGGGACAGACTTTAAATCGCACTATTTCCGATATACTGGCCGCCTTCCAATGGGCGGTTGACCCCGATGGCAATCCGGCCACAACAAATGATGTCCCCGATGTAATTCTTAACAGCTGGGGCATCCCGACCTCTATCCTGCCCCCCTGTAACGAGTCCTTTTATGCGCTGATAGATAACGTTGAGGCGGCCGGTATAGTCACCATTTTTGCCGCCGGTAATGAAGGTCCCGCAGCCCGGTCGCTTCGTCTTCCGGCCAATCGTGCGAGCAGTCCGCTCAACGCCTTTGCTGTCGGCGCCCTCGACGATGCCACCAATCTGATTGCCCAGTTTTCGAGTCGCGGGCCGTCCAGTTGTGATACAATGGAAATTAAACCGGAAGTGGTCGCGCCCGGGGTATCGATATATTCCTCTTATAAGGGTGGAACATATCGCGTGATGAGCGGGACATCGATGGCCGCTCCTTATATTGCCGGACTGGTGGCGCTGCTGCGTCAGTATAACCCGAATGCCACCGTCAGCGAAATCAAAACCGCCATCATAAATTCGGCCCGTGACCTTGGCGCCCCAGGCGAGGATAATAGTTATGGCTATGGGCTTCCTGATGCCCAAAGAGCTTTGCTTTATATGCCGATTCCGATCACTCCGCAAGTATATCTGGCGGGAAAAGTAATCAGTGGTGATGGCATTGCCGATCCCGGCGAGACATTCGATCTCTTCATAAGATTAAATATTCCATCGGGAGCAGTCGATTCGGTCAGCGGATGTATTTCCTGCTCAATCCCCGGCATAACAGTGAGCGCCGACCGGGCTCTCTTTATCTTTGAAAAGGGACTTACTTATTCCATGAATGTTGTCCCTTATGTCATTAGTTTCGATCGGCAATTGATTAATGGCGCCACCATACCTTTTTCGCTTCGCATTCAATTTCCATTCAGCGAAGCTGCCGATACTCTCAGTCTCGATTTGACGGTCGGCCGTGCTGCCAACGGAAATATGATAACACATATTACACCGCGGATACAGATGACGGTCTCCGATTTTGGGCAATTCGGGCTGGGGCCGAATTCCATCTATAATGCAGGCGGCGCCGGATTTCGACTGGACAATTCGGACAACCTTTTGTATGAGGCCGGGATAATCATCGGCCGGAACGCCCTGCAGTTGTCATCGGCGATTCGCGATAGCCTTGGTCGTGCCGATCGCTCCGATTTCAGCCCTTTATTGGCCCTTTCCACCGGCATGCCTGTCTCCGAGGGGGAATTTAGCAGTCACGCGGAGTTTGTCGATACCGGCTCACCGATACCTATCCCAATTACCACCACGCAGACCATCGCCAGCTATTCCATTGCCGGAGATGATAATTATCTGATTATCAGGTTTTTCCTCAAGAATAACTCTATCGAGAATCTAACCGGTCTATATTTCGGATATCTGACCGATTTTGACCTGAATCCTTTCGGCGATAAGGCGAGATTCCTGGCCGACGAAAATCTCCTGTTTCAGGAGGGCGGGTCAAGGGCGATCGGCGTTCTTCCCCTTACCAATTGCAGCGGAATCTTGACTCTGCTTAACGGAACAAAAAAAATTACTCTTACGGGGCAGCAGAAATTTGATTATATTAAGACTGTTGGAATGAATATTGATAGCGTTACGATCGGCGATCAGATGACTTTGCATAATTTCGGACCCTTCAATATAAAACCTCTCGATTCGGTCGAAATCTCCCTGGCCCTCATGGCCGGCTCCGATGTCAGTTCCCTTCAGGTGGCGGCACAACGAGCCCGCGCCCGTTATCGCAGCAGTACCGATGTGCAGAATAACGAGGTTTCCATCCCGGAAGGATTTGAATTGGCTCAAAATTATCCCAATCCTTTTAATCCGTCGACAACGATCGCCTTTGAAATCCCGAGAGCGGCTTTTATGAATCTGTCGGTATTCAATATTCTCGGCGAGAAAGTGGCGACTCTGCTGGACAGCCGAGTGACCGCGGGACATCATGCCATCAGTTGGGATGGTACAACCGATAATGGTCATTCTGTTTCCTCGGGCGTCTATTTCTACCAATTGAAGAGCGGCTCTACAGTCTTCAGCAAGAAAATGTTAATGATGAAATAAGTAATTGATTTGACTGGGCACATAAAACAGGGTGGAAGGGACGTAATAGATGAGAAAGGATGTCTCTGAATGAAAATCGGAAGAAGCTTACTGTTACTATTCCTGACCGCGGTTATGGCGGTTTTTCTTGCGGGGGTTTCCTCTGCGGTTCCTCTTGCCAAAGAAGTCATGGAGAAATTGAGAGCTGATGGTTCCCTGGATGCTCTCACCGCCAGGCTCAAAGACGCCCGTGCCCGGGGAGTGGATGCTCCCGAGCGATTTAAATTCCAGCGTAATCTCGCCGCGGGAACCAATGCCGCCGATACCGTGAATGTTCTGGTGATTCTGGTTGATTTCTCCGATAAACCATACACTGCGGGCTACGTGGCCGCTCTTCCGAAGCAGTTCGATACGGTCCTTTTTTCGGAGGGGAAGCTCAATCCAACCGGTTCCATGACCGAATACTATCTTGAGAATTCTTATGGCGCTTTTTTTATCAAGGGGGATATCAAAGGCTGGTACCGCATGCCTCATCCGCATTCCTATTATTGCCCCCCCGGAACTTTCGGATTGGGAACATTTCCCAACAATACTCAGCAACTGACAATCGATGCGGTCAACATGGCGGCCGACTCCGGGGTCGATTTCTCGACTTATGACGCTTATCCGCCCGGATTTCCGGATGGAGATGTCGACGGGCTGTTCATAGTGCACGCCGGTGCCGGCTACGAGGAAACCGGTGATACGACCCTGATTCACTCTCACAAATGGGAACTGGGGTCATATTATATTCAGAAGAATGGTGTCACCATAAATGCTTTCACTGTGGAGCCGGAGGAATCGGGGTTATCGCATAAAATTTCGCCCATTGGTGTTTTCTGCCATGAATATGGGCATTTTATCGGTTTATCCGATCTATATGACGTTGAAGATAACAATAATCCGGCGGTCTCCAAAGGCCTGGGCGACTGGTCGCTGATGGCGACCGGAAGCTACAATGGCGGTTCTCAGTTCCCCGCCCACCTTGATGCCTGGTCCAAAATTAGAGCCGGATTTGCCAATCCGATTGATATTCTGGCCAACCAGGTAAATGTCCAGATTCCTCAGGCTGAAACCAACCCGGTAATCTATAAGCTATCCAAAGAAGGTTGGTCGTCAGTACAATATTTTCTGGTTGAGAATCGCCGGCGAACGCTTTTCGATATCGGTTTGCCGTGGGATGGTCTTCTGATCTATCATGTTGATGAACTATTTGGCGACCCATATGGCAATAATGCCGGTTTACCTTATCATGTCGCTCTGGAACAGGCCGACGGTTTGCGCCAGCTCGAGACGGCGACCAACAACCGCGGTGATGCCAGTGATCCCTGGCCAGGGGCCCTGGGGAAGAGGTCTTTTGATGATCTTTCTACGCCCGGCAGCCGCTATTATGGACCCGATATCACCCAGATTTCGGTCTGGAATATTTCTGATCCCGATTCAATTGTGACCGCCAACCTGGATATAAGCTGGTCCCGCCCTCATTTTGTCCTTGATACGGCCATTTTTGCGGATGCCAATGCCGACGGTATTTTTGATCCCGGTGAACAGGTCATGTTCTATTTTAATCTGCGAAATGATTGGCTGACCGCTCATAATGCTACAATCACCCTCAGCGCGGACGATCCCGGAATTATTTTTACAACTCCGTCCGTTTTCAGGGCTGTCATAAATGGTGATGGATCCGTGGTCGATAACGCCGGCGACCCGATAGTATTCACCATCCCGGATTCGGTTGTGCCGCGCTACGATTCTTTCTTTGTCACGGTTGAATCCGACGGCGGCGCCTTTAAGGCCGTATTCGGCAGAGAGCGGCAGGTCGGCCGGGCGCAGATTCTGGTAGTCGATGATGATCGCGGCGCCAGATATGATACCATGTATGTTGGCGATCTATACAAGAAACGCGTTCCCTCCGATGTCTGGGAGAAAAAGGCCGTTGGCAGTCCGCCGGGCGCCGTGCTTAATAATTATCATATGGTCGTCTGGTTTACGGGCGACAGCGCCACAGATTATTTGCAGGCGGCCGATATCGCGGCCATGAAAGAATATCTCGATAACGGGGGCAACTTATTCCTCACCGGACAGGGGCTGGCCGGGGAGCTCCGCCTTGAGGATTCGGTCTTCATGGATAATTATCTGCATGCCCGATTTGGAGGAGCCCTCTTCTATTTTCAGCATCTGGGGATTGCCGATTCGCCGATAGGTGAGGGACTAAAAGTGAAATATGACAACAACGGCAAGCAAGTGTTTAGTCTCTCTCAGCAAATCATACCGGTGAACGGTGCGCTGCCGGCATTTAAGTTTTCTATCGGAAGCAACTATTCTGCCCTGAGCTATGCCGGGGCCCATCGGGTAGTCTTTTTCTCGTGGGGATATGAGGCCATCTCAAACACCAATCAATGGCCTTCACAGTTCTCCAATCGCGATACGATTATGGCTAATATTCTCAATTTCTTCGGGGCCATTCCCACGGATATTAGTGATGGTCGGAATCCTGCCGCCTTCCCGAAAAGTTTCGTATTGGAACAGAACTATCCCAACCCATTCAATCCCATTACCCATATTCGGTATTCAATTCAGAACACCGGCGCCTTTCCTATTCCCAATACGATTTTAAAAATCTACAATGTTTTGGGTCAGGAAATCAGGACCCTGGTCGACCGGAAGCAGATTCCGGGAGAATTTGATATTGAGTGGGATGGAAACGATCAATCCGGACACCGCGTGGCCAGCGGTCTCTATTTCTATAAAATCTCAAGAGGTGCGGATAAGGAAACCAAGAAGATGGTTCTTCTCAAATAAGCCCGGTTTCATTATCCATTGCATTAAGAGACCCCCCGGCCCAAACGGGGGGTTTTTTTATCCTGGCCGGGACAATTGACAGAGGAAAGAGAGTCGCTTAAATTGAATTTTAAGAAAGGTATAACCGGAATTGATCAGTCGCATTATAATCGGCCAGTATCAGCCATCTGATTCGTTCGGGCATCGGCTTGACCCAAGGGCGAAGATTTTGGCCGCTCTCTTTGTAATGGTTGTAGCCATGTTCACCACTTCAGCTCTCTTTTATCTTATGATAATTGCAGGGATAATCCTCCTCCTCTTATTCTCGGACATCAGCGCGGGAACAATCTTGCGCAATGGCAAGCCATTCATCTTTTTGGTTCTGATTACCGCATTATATCATCTTCTTTTCTCCGCGCGCGATACCGAAACCGTCATGCAGATATTCGGATTCAATCTCACCAGAGGAGGGATTTCGATGGCGGCCAGCTTCTCTTTAAGGATTCTGCTCTTTGTGGGAATTGCCTTCTTTATCTCACTTACCACCATGCCGGCCGAGATGGCCGAAACCCTCGTCGGCTGGCTGAAGCCTTTGAAGAAAATCGGGGTTCCGGTCAATGACATCGGGCTTATAGTCTTTATCGCCATGCGTTTCATTCCGGTTCTGGCGGAGGAGATGGATACCATACGCCAGGCGCAGTTGGTTCGCGGGGTTGATTTTTCGGGAGGACTCAAGAAACGGGGGCGTAATCTGCTGTTCCTGCTCATCCCGGTTTTTCAGTCGGCCATTCGAAGAGCCGATGAGCTGGCCATCGCCATTGAATCACGAGGATATATAAGTGGTGCGCCGCGCAGCTCTTTAAAGATCTTTCGTTTCCGCTCCGCTGATTGGCTTTTTATGTCGGGTGCCGTTGTGGTCGTAACAATTCTATTTCTTATCATGCGGGGTTGAAAATGCCGAAGGCAAATATCCGGCTTGATATTCAGTATAAAGGAACAGATTTCGCCGGCTGGCAATATCAGCCGAATGAGATAACCATCCAGGGAGAAATAGAAAAAGCCCTGGAAATAATCACCGCTCAGAAAGTGGCTCTTCACGGCGCCGGTCGCACCGATGCGGGCGTTCACGCCCTCGGTCAAGTGGCGAATTTTCATATTGATCATTATCTGCCTGCGGAAAAATATCGCGAGGCGCTGAATTTCTATCTCCCCCGAACGATTCGCATTACCAAATCCGTGGCCATAGCGGAAGGGTTCCGTGCCCGCAAATCGGCGGTCTGGCGGCATTATCGATATATCATTGACCGCCAGAATACCGCCTTATTCTTTGATTATCGATGGAGATACCCTTTTCCGCTCAATATCGAGATACTGAATTGTCTCGCGGAAAGCATTCTGGGGCGGCACGATTTTTCGGCTTTCTGTACCATCGCCTCTCAGAAAGAGGATAACTCTTGTGAAGTCTATGAGAGCTCCTGGCATGAGGAAGTCTCGCTTTTGATTTATGATATCCGGGCCAATCGATTTCTTCACAGCATGGTTCGCTCGCTGGTCGGCATGATGACCGAGGCCGGCAGGGGAGAGGCGGTCTCAGCTCCGGCCGAATTCAGCGAGATTATGGCGTCAAAAGACCATACCCGGATCGGCAATGTTGCCCCTGCCAGAGGGTTATATCTGGTGGAAGTCGGTTATTAGGATTCTCCGGGGAAAATCCTTTTATTGTTGCCAATATATAACGGATTCGGTAAATTCCGTTTTTGAAACTCTTTTCGATGAGGAATTTGGCGCGATTTCAATTTTCAGCAGGAAATGAGGTGTATAAATGAAGCTTTTTATTGATACGGCGAATCTCGATGAAATCAGGGAAGCGGCTTTGATGGGTGTATTGGATGGCGTAACCACCAATCCTTCCCTCATGGCCAAAGAAAAAATGCCCTACCGTGAAATTTTGGCTGAAATCTGTAAAATTGTCAGAGGGCCGGTTTCGGCCGAAGTGCTGGCGGTCGACACCGAGGGGATGATCAAGGAGGCCATGGAATTGGCCTCTATTGCCGAGAACATTACCATTAAGGTCCCTATTATCAAGGAAGGTCTCAAAACTATCAAAACCCTTTCGGATAAAGGGATAATGACCAACGCCACCCTCTGTTTCTCGCCGTCGCAGGCGCTTCTGGTGGCCAAGGCCGGCGCGACCTTTGTTTCGCCATTTGTGGGACGGCTGGATGATGTCTCGCTTACCGGAATGGATTTGATCGCCCAGATTGTCCAGATTTACGGCAATTATGGCTTTGGCACGGAAGTCCTGGTGGCCTCGGTGCGCAATCCGCTCCATGTCGTTGAGGCCGCCATGATGGGCGCTGATGTTGCCACGGTGCCTTTTAAGGTTATTGAGCAACTGATAAAGCATCCGCTCACCGACATTGGTCTGCAGAAATTTTTGGAGGACTGGCAGAAGGTGAATAAGGGATGATTCCACGTTATACTCTCCCCGAGATGGGGGAACTCTGGTCGGAACAATCGAAATTCAAGCACTGGCTTGAGGTCGAATTAGCCGTCTGCAAGGCGATGGCCGAAATGCGGCTTATCCCGCAGAAGGCATTTCGCAATATTCAGAAAAAGGCTGCTGTCGATATTGAGCGAATAAATCAAATCGAATCCGAAACCAATCATGATATGATTGCTTTTCTTACTTCGGTCAGTGAGTTTGTCGGTCCGGATTCCAAATATATCCATTTTGGCATGACCTCATCGGATGTTCTCGACACGGCTCTTTCGCTTCAAATGAAAGAAGCGGCGGAGATGATCGACCGAAAAATTGTCTCGGCTCTTGATAAGATTAAGAAACTGGCATTGCAATATAAGATGACGCCGATAATCGGGCGGACCCACGGCATTATCGCCGAGCCGACCACGCTGGGGTTGAAGTTTGCCGTCTGGCATACCGAGTTGAATCGCAGTCGCGAGAGATTCAGGGCCGCCGCCGAAACCGTCGCCGTAGGAGCCATCTCCGGAGCGGTGGGGAATTTCGCCAATATTGATCCCAAAATTGAAGCACGTGTATGCAAATTGCTGGGGCTTGAGGCGGCCGCGGTCTCCACGCAGGTGATTCAGCGGGATCGTCACGCCGCCTATATCACCGCCCTGGCTATTCTGGCCTCTTCGATAGAAAAATTTGCGACCGAAATCAGAAATCTTCAGCGCACCGAGATTGATGAAATGTCGGAAGGTTTTGCCAAGGGACAGAAGGGCTCTTCGGCCATGCCCCACAAACGGAATCCGATCACGTCCGAACGGCTGACCGGGCTGGCGCGACTTCTGCGAGGATATGCGCTATCCTCCATGGAGAATATTCCTCTCTGGCATGAACGGGATATCGCGCATAGCTCCGTGGAACGGATTATCATTCCCGATAGTACTATTGCGGTTGATTACGGTCTGAAGCTGTTCAACGACATTCTTGACCGTATCGTTATCAATGAGAAACGGATGCTGGAGAATATTTATCGCTATGGCGGGATTGTCTTCTCGCAGCGAGTCCTGCTGAAACTCACGGAAGTGATCGGTAACCGCGACAAGGCCTATTTCCTGGTGCAGCGAGATGCCATGGAGGCCTATGAAGGGACTGATGGATTCCGGGAACTCCTCAAAGAGGACCGCGAAATCATGCAGTATTTGAGCGAGGCCGACATCGACGAATGTTTTGACCTCGACTATTATCTTAAAAATGTCGGAAAGATTTTCAGGAGGGTCTTCGGACAGTGATAGCCGGTCCCGGTCTAAAATTCATTCTTGCCGGCGCCCTGATAACCGTTCTGTTAGCCCTCTGGGCTGCCGGCAAAGACTCCCCGGGTCTTTTGATAGCGGCCGCGATTCTCGCTTTGCTCACCCTTTTCCTGACGTACTTCTATCGCAATCCGCCGCGAACCATTCCAAATGATGAAGCTCTAATTCTATCGGTCGCCGATGGCCGGGTGCTTTCGGTGCAAAATATCGAAAATGACTATATCGGAGGAAAGGGGATAAAAATTTCCATCTTTCTGTCCGTTTTCAATGTCCATATCAATCGCATTCCGATTTCGGGACGGGTAGATTATGTCACATACAATTCCGGCAAGTTCTTCGCTGCTTTTGAAGACAAAGCCTCGACGGAAAATGAACAAACCGAAATTGGATTGGTTTATAAATCAGGAAAGATGATTTTCAAGCAGATTGCCGGAGTGCTGGCCCGAAGGATTGTTTGCCATCTGACGAAAGACCAGAGTGTTCAAGCGGGAGCGGTTTTCGGCATGATTCATTTTGGTTCCCGGGCCGAGTTATTTCTGCCGGATAATATTGAAGTCATGGTCAAACCGGGTGACAGAGTTAAGGCCGGGGAGACCGCCATAGGGCGTTTGAGAACTCCGGATACAAGCAGGTAGAAATTATGGAAGTCGGCAACATCAGAGGCATTTTCCCGGGGACTTTCACCATGGGGAATGTTGTCTGCGGCTTTCTGGCCATTCTCTCCGCCTTTGAGGGTGAAATAACGACCGCCTGCTGGCTGATAATCCTGGCCGGCTTCCTGGATGGTCTTGACGGCAAAGTGGCCCGCCTCTCAGGGGCGAGTTCCCGATTTGGCGTGGAACTCGATTCTCTGGCTGATTTCCTTTCCTTTGGAGTGGCCCCGGCGATCATTATGTATCTCGTCAAATTGCATTCAATGGGCAAATGGGGATGGGTGATAAGTGTGGTTTATATAATGGCTTCCGCTTACCGCCTGGCTCGTTTCAACCTCCTGGCGCAAACCGAAGAAAAAAAGGATTTTCTGGGACTGCCGGTTCCCGGTGCCGCCATGGCTCTGGTGACATACGTAATTTTCAGTTATAAAATCTGGGGCGGTCTGGAATACAGCGAATATCTTGTTTCCATGGTTATTCTTTTTTCCGCCCTGATGGTATCTCAAATCGAATATGACGCCATGCCGGATCGTTTCAATACCCGCAAAAACCGAATCAAGCTCCTTTTTATCCTGATAGCCAGTGCCGCCGCTCTCTGGAAACCGCGACTTTTGCTATTTCCAATTTTTGCCGCATATATTATAATAGGCCTTGTTCGCGAAGCTTATCGTTTCTTCTATCTTGGCGTCGGCTATGTCAGGCGGCGCCAGGCAAACAACCGGGAGGAAGTGGAGAGAACTGATGATGAATAGAAAAGCCGTGGTCTATATCAAGCTAAAAAACGGGGTGCTCGACCCGCAGGGCGTGACAATTCAGCGGGCGATTTTGAACATGGGGTATGATATGGTCTCTTCGGTTAGATCGGGGAAGTTCTTTGAGCTTGAGCTTTCCGGGGATAATGGGCAGATGGAGGCCAAAGTCAGCGAAATCTGCCGAAAACTTCTGGCCAACCCGGTCATTGAAGAATTCCGCGTGGAGTATCAGAAATGAAATTTGGGGTGGTGACTTTTCCCGGCTCCAATTGTGACTACGATGCCTACGCGGCGGGTAAACTGATCGGCGAAGAGGTCGAATTTCTATGGCACCAATCGGCCGACCTTCTGAACTCCAATGTTATTATCCTTCCCGGTGGATTTGCCCACGGAGATTATCTTCGCTCCGGAGCAATTGCCCGATTTTCCCCGATTATGAAGTCGGTCATGAAATTTGCGGCTTCCGGGGGAATGGTTATCGGTATCTGCAACGGATTCCAAGTGTTGGTCGAATCGGGCCTTTTGCCGGGGGCTCTAATGCGGAACGACCATCTCCGCTTCGCCTGCAAATATATCTATATGAGGATAGAGAACAACCGGAACCTTTTTACTTCCGGCTGCAAAGTCGGCGACGTGCTCAAAATTCCCATTGCCCATAAGGATGGCAACTACTACAATTTCCAGGCCGATATTGAGTCACTCCGAAAGGGGAATCAGGTTCTTTTCCGATATTGTGATGCCTCCGGCAATGTCACCGAAGAAAGCAATCCCAACGGCTCGATGGACAATATCGCCGGAATTTCCAATGGGGAGGGAAATGTAGTCGGCATGATGCCGCATCCGGAGCGGGCGGTTGAGAATATTCTGGGTTCATCCGATGGTCTCCGGCTATTCCATTCAATACAGAAACATTTTGCCGAGGTTGTGAAAGTTGAAAGGGCGTGAACTAACATTTATCATAATTGCCCTGCTTCTCGGGGCGATTATCGGCGGGTTTGTAGGAGATCTGATCGGTTCGCTTCTGCCCGAAGGAGCGGCCAAGACTCTTTTTACCAAATCGGTTCAGATCGGGTTTGAAACCACCCGTGTGGAGCTTTATTCCTTATCATTCACCGTTGGTGTAATGTTTAAGATAAACTTTATGTCGGTTTTGACGGTTCTACTGGTTATAATATATTTTCGATGGTGGTATATATAACCGGAGCAAGTTAAGGAGACGGAGGTATGTTTGGAATGGGATGGCAGGAGCTAATTTTAATCTTTCTGGTAATCCTTCTCATATTTGGCGCCAAGAGGATTCCCGACATTGCACATGGATTGGGGAAGGGAATTCGTGAATTCAAGAGAGCGCTCAAGGATACCGAAGATGAAGTTAAGACAAGTATGAAAGAGGAAGAGAAGAAGAAGTCTAAAACAGACGACAAACAAGATGGCTAAGTTTACCGAAGAAGATGCGAAGAAAATAGGCGAGGTTCTGGGCGTTGAAAAAATCGGCCAAGAGAAGGACCATTTCCGCCTGAAGATTTCCAATCGGACAGAGAAGCGGGTGTTAGTGCTCGAAATTTATCCGGAGACTCTTCTGGGACGCACCCGCGGCATGCTGGTGGTCATTTATACGGGCAACTCTCATCTGCAGCTGCATAATTGCTCCGGGTATGTTGTCTCCGAAGAGTTGGGTGAAGTCACTTTTGTCACTGAAACCGAAACCCGTCTGTCCGGCATGGTGGTTGAAAAGGGAGCCTCCTGCTCGCTCTATGCCGGACTGAACAGAAATCTTATCTCAAGCGATTTCACCAAGCTGGGTGTGGAAGTGATGCTTTCCGGGGTGGCCTTATCGCTGGCCGAGGATATTATTAATCCAGACGATAAAAAATCATGATGCGGGATCGTCTGCGGCTCAGACCGGCATGCTCCGCTTGCCGGAAAAAGTCTGGATAAAGTCGTACAGGGCTGTTGCCACATCTCCCGCCTTTTGATACCTCTCATCAGGATTCTTCTTAAGAGCTTTATCAATCACTCTATCAAAGAGAAGGGGAATTGACTTGTCGATTGATGAGGGCAGTTCCGGTTCGGTGTTGACAATATTGTAAATCAAAGAGGTCAGATTTTCACCGCGGAACGGCCGCCGTTGCACCAGCATCTCATACATAACTATTCCCAGGCTGAATATATCGGTGCGGTGATCAACCGGTCGTCCCTGTAATTGTTCCGGCGAAATGTAATTTGGCGTCCCCATGGCAATTCCGGTGCGGGTCATTGATGAGGAATCAACCCGGGCGATACCGAAATCCATGACTTTTATCGTATAGTCATTCAAGACCATAATATTGGCCGGTTTGATGTCCCGATGGACAATTCCCTGGCTGTGGGCATATTCCAAGGCGGAGCAGATCTGAGTTATAATCTGAGCGATGATTCGGTAGTTGAATTTCACTTTTTTGCGAATCATCTCCTCCAGGGTCTGACCCTGAAGATATTCCATGGCAATGTATTGAAGTGTACCTTCAGTTCCCACATCATAGATGGTCACAATATTCGAGTGAGATAGTTTTCCGGCCGCGCGTGCTTCGCGGAAAAGCCTCTCCTTGAGTTCTGCAAACTCCTCCGGGTCCTGCACAAAGTCGAGACGGATGGTCTTAAGGGCGACATTCCGGTTGATGGCCGGATCAACCCCCTTGTAAACGGTCCCCATCGCCCCTTTGCCCAATTCCCCGACTACACGGTAGCGCCCGAGATTCTTTAATTGCGGACTATCAATACCGAATGACGGCGTGCTCGTGATCGGCGATTCCTCAGCCGGCATTTCGGATGCCTCATATTTCTTCGAATTATATTCAAATTCGGTCTCATCAATTGGAGCTTCTTTGACATTGTCGGCCACCATCGAGACTGTTTTTTCAGCCTTAACCGTGGCGGCGGCAGTGGTATCAGGCTGGGCCGCCGCTTTAGGATGCCGAGGAGTATCCATCATGCCGGTGGCTATGTTGCTTTGGGCAGTCTCTGTCGAGTGGCCCGGCATCGCTGCCGGAGGCCTGACCGTCCCGAAATCTCTATGAGGCGTTTCAATCTTGGGCAGCTTCGGCACTTTGGACTTGATCGGCTGCTTTCCCGGTATAGAAGAAAACCGTGATAAAAATTCATTATCCAGTATCGGACCGGCCAGAATCAGAAGAAAGATTTCGAGGCCGATATAAAGCGAACGAATCAGAATCTTCAATGAATTGAATAATATGAAATTCAGATTGGCCAACACGAAGAGACTGATAATCAATATTACCATGCGATAAAGAAGTGATACTCGCGGAAGAATAAAGGCAAAGGCTCCGCCAAGAACAAAAAGGATTAACATGTCGGTTCCGGGAGAGGAATCCATCCGTTTCATAAAATTGGCGTGGACGATGTTCTCTATGACATTGGCGGTTACTTCCGAGGCCGGAAGATTGGGTGAAACCGGAGTATGATAGAGATCAGCCACCCGTTCGGCGGTGACCGAAATAATCGCCAATTTGTCTTTAACTTTCCCGAAATCCACTTTCTCATTCAAGATATCAGCGGCGGAAATCTGGACAAAAGAATTCCCCGGGTTGCTGTAATTTATAAACAATTCTCCCCGGTCGTTGATCGGGATCTGCCGAATGCCGATCCTTACAAAGTCACCACCGGATACAACGATGGATGAGGCCGGTTTCCCCAGGTAATTGGCCGCCGCCATAAGCTGAGCCGATGGGTAGTAATATCCATCATAGTACATTATAAGCGGTTCCCAGCGGATCTTGCGGTCCAGATCCTGGATCACATATTTGAAACCCATCCCGGCGGAATATTGACAGAGTTCTTCGGGAGGAAGGAAAACTTTCTGGGCCAGGAGCGAGGAATTTTCATCGAGAACGCCCAGGTCATTGTTTACCTGGGCTGAAAAGGGATACAGGTATTTGGGTGTAGATATGCGATTGGTTCTGATTTCACCCCGATTTATTTCATAAGGCAGAATGACATTTTTTGTCCAGGACATCTGCCCGGCCAGAATTCCGGTATATCCCAATGTATCTTCAGCCACGTTGGGGTCAAAGAACATGTCCAGGAAGATTGTCTTAGGCTGGCCCGAACCGACGGCGGCTACCAGGTCGGCCACCCGATCCCGGTGCCAGGGCCATGACCCGAACTCGTTCAATGTCCTGTCATCGATGTTAACCAGCACGATATCGGAAATGTTATTCGATTGTCCCCGAAAGCTGTAGAGCAGATCCTGGATTTTCCATTCCAGCCGATTCAGCGGAGAGAAGTTGCTGTTGTAAAGCGCCACTACCAGAATAGAAATCAGCAGACAAAGGATATAGGCTGAATATTTTCTGACCATGCGACAACCTCTATTATTGCCCGACCGCCAGTCTTTCGATCAGAAAATTGGGCAGCCTGGCTTTCTTCATTTTGGCCTGTGTCGTTTTGACATCATAATCGACCCGGCGATAATTGACCTGGTTGGAATCAGTATCGGTGATGATATAGCAGGCGCGCGGGTCATTGTCGCGCGGTTGTCCCACCGAACCGACATTTATCATATATCTTTTTTCCGGAGAGCATTCCAGCGACGATTTTGCCATCTGCGTGATATTCCCTTCTCTGTCCCTGATAAATATCGCCGGTATATGCGAATGGCCGATAAAGCATATTGACTGACTGAAGTGCTCGAATTGAGCGGTGGCCTGGGCGGCGTTGAGTATGTAATGCCATTGCTCCGGTTCCTCGGGAGAGGCGTGCACCAGATGATAATCAAGGAAATCGGCATCCATTTCAAAATCGGCCAGAAAGGAGACCGATTTTTTTGTGATTTTCTCGATGGTCCAGGTCATGGATGCCTGCGCTACCTGATTAAAATTCTCAATCGATTCCAATCCCATGGCCGCAAAGTCATGATTCCCGAGAAGCTTGAATTCGCAATGCGTTGCCACCAGTTTGACGCATTCATTGGGATCACATCCATATCCGACCACATCGCCGAGAAAGTGAATTTTCTCCACTCCTTCTTTTTCGATATCCCGCAGGACGCTTTCTAATGCTTCCAGATTGCCGTGAATATCCGATATAAAGGCTACTTTCATCTATTGCTGTCCTTCCACAAACCGGAAGATTGATTTTCCTACCTGTATAATATCCCCGTTCTTCAGATTCTGGCGAGTGACCTCATCACCATTCACTTTTGTCTTACCTTTTCGTCCCAGGTTAACCAGAACATGCTGCTCGGAGTCCTTCACGATTTTGGCCTGGATACCCGACAGGAGGAATCCCCGGGCATGGACATGGACAAACTTGGCTTTCCCGATGGTGGTCACGTTGCGATCGATGCGATATTCCGAGAAATCGGTATTTTCCTCGCCCAGAAGCACCGTGCCGCCCATTCTCTGGACGATTTCCCGTTCCAGCCGGTCGTTCTCGACCAGTTCTTTATGCTTTTTTGTCTTCAGAACCATGGTACCATCGAGACTGGCGGCGGATTCCTTATTTGCCTCCTGACTGTTGTAAATCAAGCTGTATTTGCCAATAGTAATGACATCTCCATCGTGCAATATTTCTTCGGTTATTTTCCGATTATTTACAAAGGTACCGTTCAAAGACTGATTGTCCATCACCACAGCGGCATTATCATTAAACTCCAGCTGGGCATGTTTACGGGAGACTCCCCGATTTTCGAGGACAACATCGTTATCGGGCGTCCGACCAATCGAGAGCCGTTTCTTTTCCGAGACTACCCTCTCAATTACTTTATCCTCATATTTTACGATAATTTCCGGCATACGGGGCTCCTTTCAAAGACCGCCTTTAGCATATTGATTTAAATGCTATTCAGACAACAATTTTATCTCTGTTGGTTGCCATTAATTTTCGGCTTAATTATATTGTCGGCATGCGCATAGGAAACTTGAACCTTGGCGGAATCCTCATCCTGGCCCCTCTGGCGGGGGTATCCAACCGCGCCTTCAGGCTCCTGGCTCGCAAATATGGGGCGTCTCTCTGCTATACCGAAATGATCTCCTCGGATGCAATCTTCCACAATCAGGGAAAAACCATGTCTATGGTGGACTTGAATCCTGACGAGCATCCTGTTGGGGTTCAAATATTTGGAGCCTCTCCGGAAAAAATCGTCGGGGCCATAAAACGCCTCGAAGAAATGAAACCGGATCTAATTGATATTAATCTCGGGTGCCCCGTAAAAAAAGTGGTCAAGAAGAACGGAGGGGCGGCTCTCCTTCGGGATATGAAACTGGCTGGTGAAATAATGAGAGCCGCTGTCGAAAACACCGCCCTGCCTGTAACGATCAAAATGAGAACCGGCTGGGAAGAGGACTCTGATGTCTATCTGGAGGTCGGAAAAGAGGCGGAAAAAGCAGGGATTTCGGCAATAACCCTGCATCCACGAAGCCGCTCGGCAGGATTTGCCGGAAAATCTGATTGGTCAAAAATAACGGCTCTGAAAGAAGCAGTTTCCATTCCGGTAATCGGAAACGGGGATATCACTAATCCACAGGATGCCGCCGATATGCTGGCTCAAACCGGCTGTGATGCAATTATGATTGGCCGGGCAGCCATGAAAAATCCGACTATTTTCCGGGCTATTGGCTGCTTTCTCGAGAATGGAATCCTCCTGCCTCCGTTATCCATTGGTGACAAAATAGAAATAGCCCTGGAGCATGCCCGACTGATTATTGAGCAATTCGGGGAAAAGGGGGGGGCGCTTAAGATGCGCAAGCATTTGGCCTGGTATTCCAAAGGATTTCCGGGGGGAGCGGTGATGAGAGATCAGTTAAAAACAGTTCTCTGTTACAAAGATATTGAAACCCTTTTAAAGGAATTTCCGGACAATTCCAGGGTGGAAATAGATGGATAAGGCATTTTTTAACAAGCTTCTTGACGATGTCCGCTCCGGCCGGGTTTCCGTGGAGCAGGCGCTTGAGGAATTAAAGGCCTTTCCGATGGAAAACATCGGTTTTGCCCGGGTAGATCATCACCGGGCCATAAGGCGGGGCCAGCCTGAGGTTATTTATGCGCCGGGTAAAACGGACAAACAAATTCTCGAAATATCTAAAAAGATTGTCACTTCCGGCTGCGATGTCTTAATCAGTCGTTTTGAAGCGGCCAGGTTTAAACAGCTAAGTAAGGGAATCAAGTCGGCTCAATATTTCCCTGATGCCCGACTGGGGCTGATCTTAAGCGGCCGCAAGAAAAAACCGCTGAGGCAGACGAAGCGACTGGTATTGGTATGCTCCGGCGGAACCTCGGATATTCCGGTGGCCGAGGAAGCAGCTCTGACCGCCTGGGTCATGGGTTGCCCGGTGGAGAGACTCTATGATGTCGGTGTGGCTGGCCTGCATCGTCTCCTGGAGGGTAAAGAGCTTCTCCGAAAAGCAGCCGTCATCATAGTTGTGGCCGGCATGGAGGGGGCGCTGCCTTCGGTGGTCGGCGGCCTGGTTGACAAGCCGGTAATTGCCGTTCCGACCTCAATTGGATACGGCGCTTCCTTTGGCGGTCTGGCGGCGCTGCTGGCCATGCTCAATTCCTGTGCCTCGGGAGTGACGGTAGTCAACATTGACAATGGTTTTGGCGCCGGTGTGGCGGCGGCCATGATCGCCAGAATTGCAGTTGAAAATTAAATCATGAAAATTCTTTACTTCGATTGTTTTTCGGGAATCTCGGGCGATATGACCGTGGCCGCCCTTCTGGACCTCGGCCTATCTTTCGATTATTTGAAAGAGCAACTGCGCAAACTGAACCTCGCAGGATACGACTTGGGGCAATCGCCGACCGAAAGGCACAAAGTGTCAGCAGTCAAATTCGATGTTCTCATCGAGAATGATAAAAGTCACCGGCATCTGAATGAAATTCTGAGTATTATTGATGCCGCAGATTTGCCGGAAAAAGTAAAAGACATTTCCCGTCGGATTTTCAGGAAACTGGCTGAGGCGGAAGCCAGAGTTCACAAAACCATACCTGAAAAGGTTCATTTCCATGAGGTCGGTGGCATAGATGCGATTATTGATATTGTTGGAAGCGCCATCGGGATTGCCCATTTCAATCCCGACCTGATTCTGTCTTCTGCTCTCCCCCTTGGCCGGGGAATTGTCCGATCAGAACATGGGATGATTCCCATTCCCGCCCCGGCAACGATAGAAATGCTAAAAGGTTTTCCTGTCCGCCGGGAAGAGTATGAAGGGGAGAGGGTGACTCCGACCGGAGCCGCTATTCTGACCACCCTGCTTGAATTAAATGGCGCTCAGGGAGCCGGTCCCGAATTTACGCCACTCCGGGTCAGCTATGGGGCTGGAAACATGGATTTTCCAGATCGTCCCAATCTTCTCCGCATAATCCTGGGCGAAATCAGTGAGGATAATTCCCCCGGGCATGACACGATAGAAGTGATCGAGACCAATATAGATGATATGAATCCCCAAGTATATGATCATCTTCTGGGGCGTCTCTATTCCGCGGGCGCGGCCGAGATGTTTATCACGCCGGTAATAATGAAAAAAAGCCGCCCGGGGAATCTCCTTACCGTTCTCTGCAAAAAGGATTTGGTGGATAAACTCGGCGACATTATATTCCGGGAAACTTCCACCGCGGGAATCAGATTCCGCAGTGAAAAGAGGAGAATTCTGGATCGGGAAATAAAAGTTGTTGAGACAGAATATGGCCCGATTCAGGTGAAAATATTGAAAATAAAAGATGGAATAAAAATTCAGCCGGAGTATGATGACTGCTCCGAAGCCGCCACACGATGCAAGGCACCGCTCCTGAAGGTTATGGAGGCGGCCCGGATTCTGGCTGAAAAACTCGAAGGGATAAAAGAATGAGCATCAGGGTTCTTCTCGTCGCCGAACAGAAAAACGGCAAGCTTTCCAATGTAAGTTACGAGCTGATCAGCGCTGCAAAAAAGATCGGCGGAGAAATTATAACCGTGTGCCTGGCCGAATCAGCCGATGGCCTCGCCTCGGAGCTGGCTAAAAGGGGAGGGGGCAAAGTGCTGGCGGTCTCCAATCCGGCGCTGAAATATCATAACGATGAAATCCTCGGAAGGATCATCACGGAACTGATAAAGAAATATCAACCGCAAGTGGTTCTGGGGCTGGCTACTTTCTATGGCAAGGCCCTATTTGCCCGCCTGGCGGCTCTTAGCGGCGGCGCCATGGCCTCCGATATCACCGGCTTGAAAACCGAGGGGGATAAAATCATAATCACGCGCCCCTCCTACGGCGGCAATGTTATTGTTGACCTGACTAACAGCGACGGCAAGATATTTTTCGCCACAATCCGCCCTAAAATCTTCGAAGAGTCCAAAGACGGTTCGGGCGAGGTGGTGGCCGAGTCGGTGGATTCGACCCTGCTGACGGCCAAGGGAGTGGTGAAGGAAATGGTCGTGGAGTCGGGGCAATCAGTCAATCTTACCGAGGCCGATATTATTGTGACAGCCGGCCGGGGAATTCGCGGACCCGAAAGCCTTCCGCTCGTTAAAAAACTGGCCGATTCTCTTGGGGCCGGTCTTGGCGCCTCACGTGCCATTGTTGACGCCGGATGGATTGCCTACTCGCACCAGGTTGGTCAGACCGGCAAGACAGTCAATCCCAAACTCTATTTTGCGATAGGCGTTTCCGGCGCTATTCAACACCTGGTGGGCATGCAAACCTCGAAAGCCATTGTGGCGGTTAACCGCGACAAGGATGCCCCAATATTTAATATTGCCACCTTTGGCATCGTGGGTGATTTATTTGAGATTGTACCGGCCCTCACGGCCAAATTTGAGGCCAATAAATAGAAATTCTGTCGGGATAAATAAAAAAGCCGCCTCTGAAGGCGGCTTTTTTTTAGCGAAGAGGTAGCCTCAGGTAATTCAGGGAATACCGCATCAGGGTCAGACCATATTTGGTGTTGTGCACGCCACCGCTCTTATCACCCATCATAAAAAGATAGTTGAATAGCGCTCCGGCAGAGTCGGCTGTTGCCACTATCCGCTCCACCGGCAGGCCGGCTGAATCAAGCAGATTCGACTCAATCAGTTTTCCTTTCAAAGTATCAATGGTCGCCAGATAGGCAACCTGCAGAGAGTCATACTGGAAGAAATCGACGACCGGATTCGATTGATGGCAGGAGGCACGATTACAGGTTTCGGCCAGAATAAGCGGGCCATCTTTCAGCTTAAAAGTATGGCCGCCCAGATTAAGGCCCTTTGATTTCTCTTTGTGACAGGTAATACATCCCGAAGTAACAGTTACCGTATGGGAGGAATTCCCTATCGCAGTATCAGCGAAATTATATCCCCCCTCGCCGGCCAGCATGTCGGCCTGGGTTGAACCGTGCGGCCCCCAGGGAAGGGTGATATTAACCGAATCATGAGCCGCCTGTGCAGGATCGGTAGTTGCTTTATGGCAGCGGGCGCAAATATTGGAATGGCCGCGATTGTATGAGGGGCCGGAAGCGAGATTCACCGCCGCCGTATCTCTCAGCGCGAAATCCCAGGTTGTGTGAGGATGATGGCAGGCGAAACAACCGATTTCGCTCGGGTAAGGAACCGAATCCACGGGCGAATTAAGGGAACGCACAAAGCCATCGGTGCTGTGGCAGGCCGGTCCGCAGATACGGGTATTCCGGCCAAAATAAGTGTAATCGGAGAGGGTATCCGAAGAATGGGCGGAATTATCCCACTGCTTTATGGCAGTTGACATGGTGTTGCTGATATCGGAATGACAAACCGCCACACAGGTGCTGTCAATTATGGTATCGGTCACATAAGTGGTGTTTTCTTTGGTGACCAGCTCATCGCAGCCGGGAATTATGACCGCCAGCAGGCCCAGAATTGTCAAAATGATCAACGGCAATATTCTCTTCATACAGTATTTCCTCAGGAATGGGATTTCCTCTAAGAAACAGCACCCGGGGCGGTTTGTCAAACCATTTCCTTTCAAGGCTTTATTTGCGGGAAAAACCATATTATTGGCGGGAGCAGGGTGTTCCCGGGTTTTAATTTGATTTTATCCGCTTGACTTGGGGAAAATTTGAGTTATTTTTACATTTTACGGAGGTGTTGCGTAGCGAGTCTTGATAAAGAAGCGAACCTGATATTCTGAGTGGATGGATTGAAAAATAGCGGTAGCCGGACTTTAATTATTAGTCTTCGGCTATTTTTTTTAGGAGATAAAAGTGAAAAAAGCAGTTTTCCTGATTCTACTGATCCTGGTTCCCGGCTCTCTGATGGCAATGTTGATGGAGACCTTTGAGCAGCCGATTGAAGGACTTTCAAACAATGCGGTGATCGATATCGTGACCCACAAGAACGGCATCTGGCTGGCCACCGGGCGGGGCGTCAGTTTCACTCCGGATAGCGGCGCCACCTGGTTTTATTTTGACAGCACCAACGGCCTGGTTTCGGATGAAATTTCGGCCATATACTCGGACGATCTCGGCGGCAGGCTATGGCTGGCCACTAATCATACTGTCAGCAGAAATGAGAGTACTTTCCCTTATGCAGACGGTCTCTCTTTTACCGATAACGAGGGAGAATTATGGGATACCTTGATGGTCAAAGGCTCATATGGACCCCAGGCCACTGTGTTCGATATCACCGGCGATGATACGCTTCTATTCGGGGCGTCCTGGGCAGGCGGGCTGTTTGGGAGTTTCGACCGCGGAGCCAGCTGGCAGAGTCTCTATGCCAGTATTCAGGATTCGCTGACGCCTCTGGCCTTCAGCAACCTCTATTTTTCGGCCGCCTTTGATACTCTGCATCATGATTCACTGGTGCTCTGGGCCGGAACAGTCGATGGCTTGGTACAATATATCTTTGCGCCGGCCTACGCCAAACCGTCTTCAAACTACATCTTCAGCATTTCCTCCGCTGACAGCTTCATCTATATCGCCGGCGATTCGGGTCTGACCCGGCGCATCGTAAGAGACGGAAAGGAGAGTTTTCTTTCCTCATTTCAGGCCAATGGTCTGCCGGGAAGAGCGGTGACGGCTGTCTTCAGTTTTGGCGGCCGCCTTTTCGCAGGGACGCTTGATTCTCTTGGCGGCCTGAGCACCGGGCTGGCAGTTTCTGATGATAATGGGATCTCCTTTCAGCCGGTTACAACGGGACTGACGGGATTGATTGGGCCGAAGAAATATCCCGTGGAATTTGCGGCGGTCGGACCAAATCTCTTTATGGCGGCATATGAAGCGGGTCTGTATATGACTCCGGATACCGGTCATGTCTGGCAAAAAATATATGTTGACACGCTTGATACAACACTTGTAAATGGCCGAAGTATTGTCCATTCCGTCGCGGCGGATTCCTCTAATCTCTGGGTGGGTACCGATTCCGGCCTGGTGAAACTCTTTCTGGACAATCTGGGCCTTGTTGACTCATTCCGATATTTCCCTTTTACCGACAGTGACACGACCGGCGCACGCTCTATCCGGGTGGGGGTTCAGGAGTATCATGACAGTGTGGGCGTTCATGATTCCACCGCCATCTGGAGTATCAATCATCCGCTCAATCCAGCTGTGGGCCACTGTTCGGTTCACCGTTTCAGTGTCTACGATAATCTCTGGGATATATTCCTGGCCGATACACCTTACTATGATATAGATTTTATCGACTCTGCAGTCTATCTGGTGGGGAAGAACTGGTTTTCTTTTTCCCCAAATGGCAAAGGCTTTGCCAGTCAGCCTTCCGGCACCATCAATGATTATCATAATCCCACTTTGAACCTTGACAAGCAGGACCTGAACTGCATTGATATCTTCCAGGATACAATTTACATAGGATCTTCGAAGGGTCTGGCGATATCGCCGGCCGGCGCCAATCTCTGGTTTCTGACCATTGCTAATAACAACCCGAAACATCAGGATCTGGCTACCCGGTATACAATTTCTTCAATCTATCCCATTTCCGGGAATTGGGTCACTGCGCTTGGCGTTCAGCCGCTTTCGGAGGGAACGGGTAAAATCTGGGCCACCACTCGCCCCGGGGCATCAGGCAATGGGTATGATGGAATCTCGGTCGCCTCTCTAGACGGTCAGGGATGGGAAGTGAAGAATTCAGGGGTGATTTGCTGGAATTATGCTTTCCTCGATTCGCAGGTATTTGCCGCGACCACGGCGGGACTGCTGCACAGCCGCAACGTCGGCCAGAGCTGGGATACCATAAAAATAAGCGGCGTGCTGGCCAATTTCGATCCACCGGTTCCTTACTCGATTTCTCCGGGGACGCCCGCTTATGCCGTGAAGATTGTCGGCAATTATCTCTGGGTTGGCACCGATGACGGTGCGGCGAAAGTCCGCCTTGACAGCCTTGGGATTTCGGATTGGAGTATTTACCGGGTGAACGACACCACGCCGGAAGTATATGCCTATCCCGTTCCATTTTCGCCATATGGTGAAGGTCTGCTCACTTTTCATTATCCGATACCCAGGGACGCTTATGTTTCGGTCAGCGTCTACGACTTCGCTATGAATCTGGTAAAAAAAGTAATCACCTCGGAGTGGCGGTCGGGCGGCCCGAAAGTAGTGGCCTCGTATGACCACTGGAATGGTCGCAATGCGAAGGGCGAGGAAGGCGAAATCGTCTCGGCCGGCATATATTATTTCAAGGTGGAGCTGTCGACCGGGGAAAAATACTGGGGCAAATTGGCCATTATACCGTAGGACAAAATATGAAAAGAATAGCCGTATTTATGATTTTGTGTCTGGTTTTCAGCCAGATTGCCGCCGCCGAGACGGAAGATGGTGGCTATGCCGGAGCCTTTTTGAAGCTGGCGGTGCAGGCCCGTCCGGCCGGAATGGGGGGAGCTTATATCGGGGTGTCCGATGACGCCGCCGGGCAACTCTTCAATCCCGCCGGTGCGCCGGCCGTGCAGACCAAGACCATTGCCAGTTCTTATCGTGTCATGGATCTGGGGAGGAAACTTGGTTTTGTCTCATTCATGCTGCCGACGCGCGGAGCCTCCGGACTTGGACTGAGCTGGCTTTATGCCGGCTATGGCGAGGTCGACACACGCAACAGCAGCGGGCAGAAGTTGGGGGGAACTATTTCTTCCAGCGAAAATGATTTTGGCCTTACCTTCGGTAAGCAGTTCGCTCCTTTCCTGGGGTTGGGGACCAAGTTGAATTATTATTATAAGCGACTTTCCGACCTCAGCGCTACTTCCATTGGCATTAACATGGGAATAATGATTTCGATCGACTCCCTTTTTCAATATGGTTCAATGGAGGGGAAACCGATCACCGATATCAAAGCAGGTCTGGTGTTCAGCCATCTCGCGGCCAACTATTCCTGGAGTGATAAGAATGCCGGGTTGGCTGCAACACAGGACGACAAATTTCCTAATCTGCTGGGTCTGGGCGTATCCTGCAGGGCGATTGATAGAAAACTGCTGGTGGCGCTGGACCTGGAAAAGAATTTCAAACAGGCGCTGGTGTCTCGTTTCGGAGCGGAGTATGATTTCAGGAACCGCCTCCTGCTGCGGGGAGGTCTCAACGAGGGGGCCGTGACCGCCGGGATGGGGTACACATTTGCGCTAAAGAAGGCCACCCTTTGTTTCAACTATGCCTTTTCCGCCGAGCGCACGGATGAGGGCAGTGACCATATAATCAGTCTGGATTTGAAATTTTAGAGGCCCTTATGAGAAAAACCCTGATTATTTCAATCGCCCTTTGCCTTATATCAGTTCCGCCGATTTTCGGCCAGACCGGATTGGATTTGCTCACGGTCGAAGCAGGGGCACGGCCCAGCGGTATGGGTGGGGCATTCACGGCCGTAGTGCAGGATCCCTATTCGGCGGGGTACAATCCGGCCGCCGCTTTCGGTATCGGACCCCTGGCCGCCTCGATTGGCCATAATACATATTGGGAAAATATCCGAATAGAGACCGGCTACCTGTCATTCCAGAAGAAATCGATCACCTTTTCCGCCGGCGTGCAGTTTGCGGTGGACGGTAATCTTCAAGGACGCGGCCTGACACCAACCAGCGATTACACTGCTTTCGATGCCCATGATATATCATTCAAGACCGGTGTGTCATTTGAGGTGGATAAGGATGTCGTTTTTGGCTTCATGCTGGGATGGATGTTTGAAAAGATAGAAAATTTCCACGGCTCGGCTTTTAATGCCGATATAGGGCTTCTAACCCGCCCAATGACCGACCTTAATGTCGGTTTCGCTGTTTTGAATCTGGGCCAGAAAATGAAAATCCGTGAAGAGGAATATAAACTTCCGACTGCTTTCCGCGCCGGTGTTTCCTATCGTTTCGCTCGTTTTCTCCCGGCGGCGGACATAGTTATCCAGGATGATGATTTCCATCTTCATCTGGGCGGGGAATACAAAGTATCAAGCAGTCTCTTCTTGCGAACCGGATATCGTTTCGGCTATGATACAAAGGATTTCTCAGCCGGCGCCGGATTTGCCAGAAGAAATCTGCGCATCGATTATGCTTTCCTGCCGTATAAAGACAACCTGTGGGATTCACATCTCATCAATCTGACATTTCAATTATAGTGAAGGAGAATCTAAAACGATATGGCCAAGTACAAAATTGCCTGGATACCCGGTGATGGAGTCGGCTGCGATGTCATGGATGCGGCCCGAATCGTCCTGGATAGGTTCAAATTCGATGCCGAATATATCCCCGCCGATATCGGCTGGGAGTTCTGGTGCAAAGAAGCAAATCCTCTTCCTGACCGCACGAAGGAGATTTTAAGAAACACCGATTGCGCCCTGTTCGGCGCTATTACTTCCAAGCCCAAGGAGGAGGCCGAGGCGGATCTGTCTCCCGAACTCAGAGGGAAAGGACATATCTACTCCTCGCCGATTGTTGGGTTAAGGCAGGAATTCAATCTTCGCACCAACCTGCGGCCGTGTAAGGCTTATCCGGGAAATCCTCTGAACTACAAGGAAGGGATTGATATCGTTGTTTTCAGGGAAAACACCGAAGACCTTTATGCTGGTGTGGAGTTTTTCCCTCTCCCCGATGAGGTCCGGGAGGTGATCAAAAAGCATAATCCCAAGATGAAGAAGTTTGACAAGCACCCTGCCGGCGAAGTAGCGGTATCATTGCGAATCAATACCAAAACCGGGTGCCGCAATATTGTAACCGATGCCTTCGAATATGCGAGGAAAAGCGGACGCAAATCGGTGACGGTGGTCGAAAAGCCGAATGTGGTGCGGGAGACCTCGGGGCTGATGGTCCGGACGGCGCGTGAAGTGGCCAAGAACTACCCCGATATTCAGTTCTGGGAGGCCAATATCGATGCCATGTGTATGTGGCTTCTGAAAAACCCGCTCGATTATTCGGTGCTGGTGACCTCAAACCTTTTCGGTGACATCATCTCCGATTTATGCGCTCAGCTGGTTGGCGGACTCGGCTTTGCTTCCTCCGGCAATATCGGCGATAACTATGCCGTTTTCGAACCGACCCATGGTTCCGCTCCCAAGTATGCCGGATTGTATAAAGTCAATCCGATGGCGATGTTGCTGACTGTGGTGCTTATGATGGAATGGCTGGGAGAGAAAGAAAAGGCAGTGCAACTCGAAAACGCCATTGCGATGGTCATAAAAGAGGGAAAAGCCCGGACTTATGATATGGGCGGCAAATCAACCACGCTTGACATTGCGCATGCGGTTGCGGCCAAACTCTGATCTCTTTGCGATAATCAATATCAAGGCTGTCGGGATCTGCTCCCGATAGCCTTTTTCATTCCGGATGTCAGAGGATGCTCAGGAAATAATTAGAAAAATCTTGTGATTTATATTTGCAGCCTGCGACTGCGAATCAATCGATCACCTGTTTATTGCAGGGATGATACCGGAAAATCTCAGAACCAATCCAACTCGTCAAGAGCGGGGATTCCGTCTTTCAGCTGATCCTGCAAATCTTCAAGTTCGGAGGCCATGTCTTCCAGCTTGTCGGCTTTGTCTTCCAATTTGTCGGCTTTGGCCTCGATTTTCTTTGATTCTCTTTTGATTTCGCGTTCAAAATCCTCTTCATCATAATCGGTAAAAATGAGGCTCAGCGCTTTGCCGGCCGCTCTGAGGCCTATTTTGGCCCCTTCTATTCCCACCTCAGCCCCAGCCAGGCCGATATCCTCAGCATATTCCGTCATTTCCAGAGCCCGTTCATAATAATTTCTGACAAGCTTCTGCTGCTGCTGATCGAGTTCTACCCGGTGACCGTCAACATACAACTCATCTCCATGGACAATTTTGACCGAGCCGGAGCTATGGTCATTGTGCCGGATAATGACAACATCGTCGTCGGTATTGATGCTGACATCCTCCAGATGGGCGTAATTATGACCATGTGAGCGGAATCGCTGACAGGTCTCATTGTCAGCCGATGCCAGAGGAAAAATCAGAATCACGAGACAGAGAATCAGGAATAATCTTTTCATCGAAACCTCTCTGCATATTTATGGTTTTCTACTTGGAATACGGAAAACCATTATGAAAGGTTTCAACAGGCAGAAGGCTGGGGCAAGAATGAAATAAACCATTCAGCCGGGAACTTCGTCATGTAACTGGAGCCATCGATTACGGCGGGTCGAGCAAGATTTCCTCCCGCCTCAGGCGGCTCGCCGAATAGACTTGACAGGAGTGATTAACCTGATATTGATTAAAATGATTTTGGCTGAAGGAGGGAAAATCTATGACAAGGGAAATTATCAGGCGGAAAATCACGGCTGCCTTCAATCTCTGCCTACTTCTGGCCGTGGCGATCTTATTTCTGCTTAACAGTTGCGGCGAAAAGAAAATGACCGGAGACGCCGACGATTCGCTTCCCTATGGAATAATTGTCGATAAGACCGATTGCAAGCCGTCGCCGCCAATTCAATCTGCCGACTCCATTCCTCCCAATAGAGACTGCCTGGAATATAGTTATCATGGAGAGAATAGGATTCTTCGTGTCAAACACATTAATGCCGTCTTTAACTGCTGCGCCATAATCAATGCCGATCTGGGTGTCTTAGGCGATACCGTCCTAATCAAAGAGAAGGAATCCTATGGTCCGAACGGCCCCTGCCACTGTCTCTGCTATTATGATGTGGAATATGAAATCAGAAATCTGCCGGTCGGAAAATACGTTATCAAAATAATTGAGGTTTACACCCTGGGAAATGACCTGCCATTGGCCGTCGCTACCGACCTGGAAAATGAACCCACAGGGATATACTGTATTGAGAGAAATATCCTCCCGGAAACAGCCTCAGGCTATTTGGCAAAATATAGCGGCTGCAAGGAAGGGGAGTACTCATTCGACGGTAACCGCCTATTGTCCCCCGGAAATTGTGTTACCGTTGAATATGACGGCAAGAGAGTTCTGCGCCTGAAACATATCAATGCTGTATTTAACTGTTGCCCCGATTCAATCCTGGCCGATATCCGGATTTCGCGAGATTCAATTACCATAACCGAAAGAGAGCTTAATTCCGGTTGCAGATGCCTCTGCAATTATGATTTGGATTATGAAATAATAAATCTTAAGCCCGACGACTATACTGTCACTTTCATTACTCCATATCTCCTCCCCCTTATGGAGTCTCTTATATTCACGATTGATCTGCGAGTGGACACAACCGGGCTATATTGCTGGCAGGGGCGTTGGGGGCCGATGTGATGGAATCATTTTTCTGACGGGGAATTGGGCGCTTATGACAGGAGTTTTCCGAGTTCCTCTTCGGTTATTATTTTCACACCCAGCTTTTTGGCGCCATCGAGCTTGCTGCCGGCATCTTCACCGACCAGGAGATAGTTGGTCTTCGAGGAAACCGACCCGGAGACCTTTCCCCCGGCATCTTCAATAAGCTTCTTAAAATGATCCCGCGGCAAAGAAAGGGTGCCGGTTATGACAAAGGTTTTCCCCAACAGAGAGGATGATTTTCTCTTCATAGCGAAATTGGGGAAGCTGACTCCGGCCTTCTTCATTTTGGCAATCATTTCCTTATTGCCGGGGTTGGCGAAATAATCAATGACTGATTGGGCGATAATCGGGCCGATTCCTTCAATTGTGGTCAATTCTTCAAAAGTGGCCCGGTAGAGTTTCTCAAATTCTCCGAAATGTCCCGCCAGAGCCCGGGCGGCGGTCTCTCCGACATTGAATATTCCCAGCGCGACAATAATCTGCGGCAAATCCCGTTTCTTGGAGACCTCTATGGAATCGAGGAGATTCTGCGCCCGCTTATCACCCATAAGCTCCAAGGGGAGAAGCATTTCTTTTGTCAAATAGTAAATATCGGATGGGTCTTTGACCAGTTTGGTTTCCACCAGTTGCGCCGCCATTTTCCCACCCAGCCCCTCGATGTCCATGGCTTCTTTAGAGGCAAAATGGAAGATTTTTTCAATTATCTGAGCGGGGCAGGCCGAGTTTAGACAACGGTGCGCCGCTTCACCCTCAGGGCGAACCGTCTTGGTACCGCAGGAGGGGCAGGTTTCCGGCATGGTGACACTTTTTTCCTTCCCGGTTCGCTTTTCCTTGATAACCTCCATCACCTCCGGTATGACATCTCCCGCTCGGCGGATTATGACCATGTCGCCGATCATGATATCAAGTTCCTTCATTTCATCTTCGTTGTGAAGGGAGGCATTGGAGACAGTTACTCCCGAGACATGCACCGGCTCGAGCTGGGCCACCGGCGTGATAACACCGGTGCGGCCGACCGAGAATATGATATTGCGTACCACTGTCTCGGCTTCCTCGGCGGCGAATTTCCAGGCCACCGCCCAGCGCGGGGCGCGCGAAATCTCACCCAGTGTGCTCTGCTGATTGAATCGGTCGACCTTTATTACCATGCCATCGATTTCATAATCCAATTTTGGTCGGATGTCCGCCAGTTTATAAAACTTCTCGGTAACTTTGTTAACGCCTTTTGCGCGGTCGACAAATTCATTAATCAGAAATCCCTCGCGCTTGAGAAATTGCATGATATCATATTGGGTGGTCATGTTGGGCAGATCGGTGGCGGAGATGCCATAGGCATAGAAAATCAGCGGCCGGCCGGCGGTGATTTTGGAATCAAGTTGACGAAGCGACCCGGCGGCGGCATTCCGGGGATTGGCGAAGGGGGCCAGCTCCTGAGCGGTCATTCTATTATTTAATTTAAGGAATGATGATTTTCTGATAATTACTTCGCCGCGCACTTCCAACAGGGGATATTTCCGCGCTGCATCATCCGAGAGCTTCAGCGGGATGCTTCTGATAGTCCGCAGGTTTTGAGTGACGTCCTCACCGCGACTACCATCGCCACGCGTAGAACCAGTTGTCAGAATGCCATTATCATATATCAACTCGACCGCCAATCCATCCAGTTTTGGCTCCACCGTATAGGTAATGTCTTCATTGGCCTCCAGCCCTTCGTGTACTCTGCGATCGAATTCGACAAATTCCTCTTTCGAGGTTACCTTTTGCAGCGAGAGCATTCGTGCTCGGTGCGCAATCGACTTAAACTCCGGCAGCGGGGTGGCTCCGACACGCTGTGAAGGAGAATCCTGAGTGACAATTTCGGAATGCTCTTTTTCGATTTTCAGAAGCTGGTCGAAAAGGCGGTCATACTCGGCATCGGATATCTCGGGTTTATCGAGGATGTAGTACATCCGGTCGTAATGTCTGATCAAGGCAACCAGACGATCATATTCTTTTCTGTCTTTCGCTGGGATCGGCATACCGCAAATAAAGAAATGGCAAGCTCTTATGTCAACTCTTAAATATGGCGAGCTTCCTTTAGCCCGGTTGGCGCCGGAGTAATCCTTTCCGCGATAATGGCCGGATTACCGTCATCGAAGGAGAGTTTTCCCTCCACGGTCAGGTAGCGATAAGAGCGAATCGTCTCGCTGTACTTATCATAGGCCTGCGGAAAAAGAATCACCTCAAAAGTATCGTGCAGGGAATCAAAAGTCAGAAAGACCATCGAACGGCCGTCTTTGGTTTTGATTCGTTTCCGGTCGGCCAGCCAGCCGGAGAGGGTCAAAGAGAGATTCCTTCTTCGGTCGATAACCTCCTGCAGATTGAATTCCCGGTAATCATTGAATAGGGTTAAAGGATGGAAAGAGGCCGAAAGCTCCAGAATCTCCCTTTCGGCGCGGAAAATATCAAATGGGGCGCAGGGGGAAAGGGCGAGAGTGCGCATTTTGGGTATCGGCGACCTGCCTTTGAAAAGATCGTCCTTTCCAATCGTCCGTCCTTTTCCCCACAGGCGGTACTCCCAGAGGAGTCTGGCCCGCGAGGTCTCCAGTGAATCAAAGAATCCGACTTTTATTAAATTCTCCATCTCCTGCCCGGATATCTCCACGCGGGAGAGGAAATCGCTCAGGGAAGCGAATGGTTTTCCGATTCTGATCTGTTCCAGGGCCGATCCGGTTATCTCTCTGACCCGCCCGATTCCAAGATAGATTCGGCCGCCTTGCAATGAGTCGATATTTTCCGAATGATTTATATCGGGAGGGACAACCCTGATGCCGAGGCGACGGGCCTCGGCCACATAGACCGAAGAGGGATAATATCCGCCGCCGTTACGCAGAACGGCGGTCATGAAAATGTCGGGATAATGCGTTTTGAAATAGGCGGATTGATAGGCCAGATTGCCGTAGGTGGCGGCGTGGGCTTTACAGAAACCAAAAGAGGCAAATTGAGCCAACTGGCCGAAAATGCTCAGCGCCACGGCACGGTCAATCCCCATCCGGCGGGCCCCCTCGAGAAAGCGACTCTGCAACTTCGCGTGTTCCTTTTGATGCCGCTTTTTCGTGATGGCGCGTCGCAGCAGGTCGGAGGCGGGAAGATTGAATCCCGCGATTTTCTGCGCGGCCAGAATCACCTGCTCCTGATAGATAAATACGCCAAAGGTTTCCTTCAGCACGGGCTCCAGGTTTTCGTGCGGATAAGAGGTTTTCTCTTTACCATGGAAGCGGTTTAGGAAAATTCTCTTCATTCCTGATTCCGACACCCCGGGGCGAATCAGCGCCAGGGCAAGCGTGATATCATTTAATTCTCTCGGTTGCAGGTCTCTCAGAAGGGCCCGCAGTCCGGGCGATTCAATCTGGAAGACTCCAATTGTTTTTCCCTTGCGGAGAATATCATAAGTATCGGGATCATTTTCGGGAATCTTAAAATTATCTCCTTTGATTTTCTTCACAGCTTCATGGCAATCGGCGATCACCGCCAGGCCACGCTGTCCCAGGATATCAATCTTCACCAGCCCGATTTTTTCCGCCTGATACATATCGCACTGGGTGACCACAATCCCCTTGGTGGCTCGTTCCAGCGGGATATAATCGGTCAGGGGTTCGGGCGTGATGACAATTCCGCCAGGGTGGATTCCCAGGTGGCGCGGCAGCCCGGAGATTGACCGGGCCGCCATAAGGGCGGGCCGGAAGCGCTCCCGGTCAAGTTTGAGTTTGGTGGCCGATGGCAGAGAGGCGGCTTCTTTCTCCAACTGCTCCAGCGAGGTGTGCGGGAGGCGCTTGAGAAAGCGGTCGATTTCCTCGGGGGCAAAACCGAGCGCCTTGGCCGTCTCGCGGACGGCCAGCCGCGACTGAAAATGAGTGTATGTAGCCATCATGGCCACATGTTCGGCGCCATATCGCTTATAGATGAAATCAAGGACATCATCACGGCGGCGCCAGTCGATATCGAGATCAATATCGGGGCAATCGGAACGGGCCTCGTTGAGAAATCTTTCGAAATAGAGCCCCTCGCGCAGGGGATCAACCTGGGTTATCCCCAGACCATAAGAGACCAGCGACCCGGCGGCCGACCCGCGCCCCACGACGGGAATATCATGTGAACGGCAATAGCCAATAATTTCCCCGACAATCAGAAAATAATCAACAAAACCGGTGCGCTGAATCACCGACAGTTCGTACTCCAGCCGGGAGAAATATTGCCCCGAAAGATGCGGCAATCGTTGTTTCATGCCGGAGAGAGCATCGTTTCGCAATTTTTCAAAGTGGTCGCCATCAATGATAATATCCGGCAGAATGTTTCGTTTCCGGGGGAAGGTCAGGTGACAGGCCTCGGCGATCGCGAGGTTATTCTTTACCGCTTCAGGAAAGGAAGCATAGAAATCATTGTAGAAGGATGGCTCCCTGAGATATTCTTCCAGGTGCGCGACCGTATGCTCGGGAAGGTTGTCCAGGAGATGGCCGCCATCAATCGCCCGCAAGAGGCGGTGCACGGCATATTCCTCTCTCCGCAGGAAAGTCACGGCGGGAAAGGCCACCGGTTTTATGCCACTCTCGCCGGCCAGACGATAGGATTGCGAGGGTTTGTCGTAGCCAATCGAAAGATATAGCCGGTCGCCGAATATCTCCCTGAGAAGTTCCAGGGAGGGAATCCTGCCGGTTACACAAAACAGGTTCCGGCTGTAACTGCTAATGGTCTCGACGGAGGGCTTTCCCTCCAGTTGATAGCTGGTAATAAGGCGCGAAAGATTCTTGAATCCGTCATGGTTTTCACATATCAGGAAAAATTCGCCAATGGCCGTCGTAAGCTCCGCGCCGATTATGGCTTTCTGATTATTTTCCAGAGCCTGATAATAGAAATCATAACAGCCGTAGAGGTTATTTCGGTCTGCCAGAACCAGGCCGGGATAGCCGTAGCCGGCGGCTGCACGCAACAATGCCTCGGGCGAAGAGGTGCCATAGAGCAGCGAAAAACTACTGCGACAGACCGGGAGTACGAAGTTCATAGCCGGTGTCACCTCGCTTATATCGCTCCGAGAGGGAAAGTGTCCGCCCGGTGGTCAGGGCAAAAAAGCCGGCCTTACGCCGCGCGGTATCAAGACCCCGCCGCAGCCGCTTCTGCTTCTCGATGCGATCATCCAGAAAAGTCTCATTGTCGATGTAATTTTTCAGATTGGCCAGAGACACCCCGACCAGCCGGATTCCGAGCCGCCGGGTGAAAAGGCGACGAAACATCATCTCGACCAGAGGAAAGATGTCGCTTTCGTTGTCGGAAGCCGGCGCAATCCTTGTTGCTCCTTCGACTCGTTCGAAGTCGGCATAACAGAGTTTGATTTTCAATCCGGCGGCATGTTTGCCGAGAGCCCGCAGGCGTGCGGCGGCCCGCTCCAAAAGGTAGTAAAGATGCGACAGCAGCACCGTCTGGTCGGTAATATCCTCGGCGAAACCGGTCTCCCGACTGATCGAACGGATGACCTTATGATCACGCAGGGGCAAGCCATCTTCACCGCGGCTATAGGCGGCGATTTTGAGGCCATTCAATCCAAAAATGGTCTGAAGATAGTTTTCCGGCACGGCGGCCAACTGACCGGCGGTCCGGATGCCCATTTCATGTAATATCTTCTCTCTGCGCGGGCCAACTCCGGGGATTTTGCCGATGGGGAGTTGGGAGAAGAATCCGCCCAAATTCTCCCCGGTGAGGATTGTCAGCCCCATTGGTTTTTTATATTCTGAGGCAATTTTGGCGGCCACCCGGCTGGGGCCGACACCAACGGAAGTCGAAAGGGAAAGCGCCTGCCATATTTCCTTCTGAAGCTGTCGCGCCAGTCTCTCTGTGGCATCATCTTTTGCCACTATTCCCCCCAGCGCCAGACAGGCCTCGTCCTGCGAGATGCGATCTAATTGAGGCGTGTATTTCCCAAGAATATCATAAAACCTGTCTGAGAAGTACTGATAGCAGTGGAAATCACCGAGGAGAAAGACGCCATGAGGGACGAGCCGGGCGGCATCATGAAGCGACATCCCTGTCCTGACTCCCAGCACCCGTGCCTCATAGCTGGGGCATGATACCACCCCCCGCTCGTGCGCCAGCCCCCCCACCATGACCGGTATCCCCGCCAGGGCAGGATTGATTGATTGCTCCACGGAGGCAAAAAAGGCATCAACATCGATATATAAATATGGTCCCATAACTTCTCCGTGTACAATAACGGAAAAATCCTGGGAAACGGTATCACATCCCGGTCACATCTTGAGAGAAAAACTAGCGAGGGGGGATGGCAGGCGGTGTTCCGGTAGAGACTGCCTTTCGCCAGGCGGCTATTTCACGCCCGGCCATGTCATCGATTATATCAGAAACCCAGATGGCGGCCAGGCGGCTGTCGGCATCTGCCTGCGCAATAAGGTTCTGTGCCAGAAAGTAGTTATGAACGGCCGGGCCGCGTGAAAATCGAATCAGAATATTTTGCCGGGTCCGGTCGGAGAGAATGGCTGGAGCCGGAAATGATTCCCGGAAATCCAGAAATCGGATATCGACCGGCTCGGCCTTTTCCGGCACAACCAGATTCTCACGCACCGTCCAGCGTCTCCGCGGGATCGTAATCTCGGCCAGGATAAGGCGTCCCTGGCCATCCACCTGTAATGAAAGGGTCTCTGATTCCAGGTATGAAAAGAATCTTTCATCTGCCACCGGATAATGAAGGGGAAGATAGAGAGCTTCTTCTTCCAGCTGATAAAAACCCCGGCCAGAGGGTATTGGTCCGGTCGGGGTTGAGACCTTTATTTTGAGGGCCTTTATCGGCATAAAGATTATTTCAGCTCTTTTAGTTTCTCCTTGGCCTGAGAGGCCTCAAGGGTGCCGGGATAGTCGTCAACCAGCGTCTTAAATTTGGCTTTGGCTTCTTTCTTCTGTCCCAACTCCTCATAGGAACGGGCTATCTTATAGAGAGCGCCCGGTCGCTTTTCGGATTTGGAGTAATCACGCAGCAAGGTCTCGAATTCGGCAATCGCCTCTTTGTATTTCTCCATCGAGTAATACGACTCGCCAATCCAGAATCGAGCATTGGCCGCCCCCTCTTGTGTCCCACAGTATTTCAGGTAATCGCCGAATCCTTTAATGGCATCTTCATACTGGCCGCGTCGAAGATTGATAAAGGAATCATCATACAGCGCCTGGCAATCGACCGCCGGAGCGGTGCGTCCCGTCGCGCTGTCGCCGGCATTTGCTCCCGGAAGATTGGAGGAAATTACCGGACGGGAGGAATGATTCTGCGAGAGCATATTGACTTTATCCTGGAGATCGCTGACGGAGGCCTGCATGCCCCGGAATTGCTCGATCATATCGCCGATCGTGCTCCGAATTTCCGCCCGCAGTTTCAGAGAAGCATCCGATTCGGAACTAAGCAGCGAATCCAGACGCATCACAACATCTCTGGTCTGCTGCTGGTCGGTGCGGATAGTGTCCACCTTCGTCTCAAGCTGGACTATATCCCGCTTCATGGCACAGCCGGCCAAGAGAAACAGGGCCGTCATAAAAAATATGGCGGCCGGTCCGATTATTGTTCTGCGCGTGTCCATCGCCGAAGGATCACTGCGATATTATTTTAAAATCGTCACGCCGATTCTTGGCCCATGAGGCTTCATCATGACCCAGGGCAACCGGTTTTTCTTTGCCGAAACTGATAGTCTGCATCTGTGATTCCGGAATACCCAGGCCCATCAGAAATTGTTTGGCCGAATTGGCTCTTTTTTCGCCGAGAGAAATGTTATACTCCACGGTACCTCGCTCGTCACAGTTACCCTCGATCCGGACTATCACGCTCGGATTGTCTTTGAGAACCTGAGCGTTGAAGTCGAGAGCGGCTTTAGCCGAATCAACCAGATTATATTTGTCGAAGTCGAAGTACACGGCCTTAAAATCAGACTCGGTGATCTTCTTGATAACCGGCTCCGGTTTTGGCTCCGGCTTCGGTTCCTCTTTGGGAGGGGTCGGCTCGGTTATAACGGGCTTGGTCTCCTCAACCGGTTTCGGCTTCGAGCCGCATCCGAAAAATAACATCAGAGTTGTCAGGGCGAGTACCAGCAGGAATAATTTCTTCATTAGATCCTCCTTGAATCGATTCATATATTACTCTTAGATTTGACTGTATTTTAAATGTTTTTACGCGGATGGTCAACAATAAACAAGAAAAAATCGATATTTTTTTACTTCGATTCGGGCTTGGCGGTCAGGCCCGTTCTATTTTCGCAATGGCGACCAGACCGGGTTGGAATACCCCCCGTCAGTCGTTATTCTTTGCTGTTTGCGGCCGAATAAATCCATCATATACAGATCCGACTGCCCCCAGCGGGTGGAAGAAAATATGATATGATTGCCATCCGGAGAGAAATGAGGGTTTTCATTATCTCCAATTTCGGCCAGAACTCGCAGGTCTCTTCCGTTAATGTCGACAGAATATATCTTAAATATTCTGTCACGACTGATATAGGAAATCCTGTCACCGCGGGGCGACCAGCAGGGGGAATCATTGTATTTTCCTTCAAACGTGAGCCGTCGGACATTCAGCCCTTCGGCATCCATAACGTATATTTGAGGGGAACCGGTGCGATCCGAGGTAAAAGCTATTTCTTTGCCGTCCGGCGACCAGGTGGGTGACGATTCTATGGCCCAGCTATAGGTCAAACGTTTGATAATCTTGCCTTTTCTATCAAGCGTATATATTTCAGAATTACCGTCCTTGGAGAGAACGCAGGCAATCTGTTTACCGTCGGGTGAGACAGCCGGTGCGGCATTTATCCCGGGATAGCCGGCAATCAAATTCATGCTGTTGTCGCTGGTCGTAAGCATATAAATTTTGGGAAACCCATCGACATAACTGGTAAAAAAGATATACTCGCCGTCAGGGGAAAAGGTCGGAGAAATATTGATCGCCTTATTGTTGGTCAATTGCCGCTCGTCAAAACCGTCGTAGTCGGATATGAAGAGTTCCTTATTGCCTCTGACATGCTTAATATAGGCTATTTTGCAGCGAAATATCCCCTGATCGCCGGTTAGGAATTTGACGATATCATCGGCCATCTCATGCGCCAGGGCCCGGTAATAGATTTTGTTGGTCTCGAATTTTTCCTTATGGATTTCTTTTTCGGAGTCGGCTGCAAATAGCCGATAGCGCAGGCGCACATTATCCCCGGGGAATTCAGCCTCGAGCCTGACGACATAGGCGGAACCGAGCCATTTCCATCCGAGTAAGGTCATCTCCTGCAGCTCCATATGCTTCATAAAGAAACTATCAACCAGGACAATTTCGAAGTAGGGAGAAAAATCAAGGTCTTTTCGAAGGATGGCGCCGCATTCCCGCATAATCAGCGAGTCGGCGGCAGTGATGTAATTGATGCCGACATATCTCACTTCCTCGACACCGATTTTGGTCGGCTCAAAGGAGCTCTTTTCGGTCAGGCGGCCACGGATATCGCGCACCGGCCCGCTCTGGGCAAAAAGGGTGGTCGATATGAGAAGCACGCCGAAGAAGAATAATCTTGTTATGGTTTTCATTTTCATTGAGGCACGTATGGAAATTCGAGGTGGATACCGATGATTTCATCGGCAAATTCGCCGGGTAGCGGCGGTAACGGCTCGGATGTCTTAATCGCTTGCTCGCAGGCACGGTCGAAAGTATCGATCCCTGAGGTTTGCTCTATTTCTATCTTAATAATCCGCCCGGAACGAATCACCTGAAAATAGACGATACAGGTCAGAGCCTGGTTGGCATAAACCGGATTACTCCAGTTGCGTTCGATCTTACTGAAGGCCTGGACAAACCAGTATGGATAGTCAAAGGAACTGTTATCGATTGCGGCGCTGCCGAAAATCGATCCGGGGCTGAGATTTTCGCTTACATCCTTTGCGCCGGTATCGGTTCCGGGAATATCTTCGAGGCCTCTATCAAGGGCCGGTTTCTGTTTTTTGTTATCCGTCTTGGTGGGTTTGGTTTTATCCGCCGGCCCGGCCTTGGCCTTGTGGGGGAGAGGAGTCGCTTTCTTTTCGGCGGTCGTCGCTTTGGGAATTACCGCCGGTTTCGCCGCACCCCGGGAAAAAGAGGGAGGAAGCGAGGCCAGATTGACTTTGATAATGTCGCCAAGATTTGGCTTATACTGCGGCTTGAATGGGGCGGTTATGACCATGGCGGCTATCAGCACGACATGCAGAAGTATTGAGAAAAGAAGGTCCTGCCTCATTTCTTTTTGGCCTTTTCGGATTCTTCCTTGGTGGTTATCAGTCCCAGTTCCTTTATCCCCATGCTCTTCATGCGGCCGATGACATCAACAACGATACCGTATGGTACAAGAGAGTCGGCACGCAAGTAAACTGATGATCGGCTGGCTTTTTTAAGTTCCTTATCGAGAGCCGTCTCAAAATTGGCAATTTTGGTCCAAACATCGTTGATGAAAATACCGCCTTTCTTGTCAATCGTAAGAACTACCCCTTCCGCTTGGTCGTCAAGAGCGGCTGTTTTGGTTTTGGGAAGATCGACCTCGATCCCTGATTGAAGAAGGGGCGCCGAAATCATGAATATTATCAATAAGACCAAGACGACATCGACCAGATTGGTAACGTTTATCTCCGCCATGGCTCTGTATTCACGGCGTCGCATTAACTCGCCTCCTTCTTGATCCGGGTCAGAAGCTCGAGCGAAAAATTGGAGGTTTGGTCATAGAAATATTTGAGCTTGTTATTGGCCCAGTTAAACCCAATCACGGCCGGTATGGCCGCTCCCAGGCCTACGATAGTGGCCAGCAGCGCTTCGGCGATGCCGGGTGCGACCACCGCCAGAGAAGCCGATCCCCGCTCGCCAATTGACCAGAAAGCATCCATCACGCCGACTACGGTGCCCAACAGGCCCAGAAAGGGGGAAGTGTTGGCGGTCGTGGCAAGGAAAACAACATATTTTTCCAGACGACCGACTTCTTCAGCCGTGGCGCGCTCCAGAGTCATCCCCACGATTTCGATTTCGTCTTTCTGGAGCCGGCGGGAATTTCCCGAGACGGTCCCGGTTTCATTATTACGATTGATGATATCCCGAATTTCATTATAGCCTGCAAGAAAGAGACCCGAGTAGGGGGTCAGTTTAAAAGTGTTAGCCTGACTGAAAACGTCGGTGAATTTGTTTGACCTTCGGAACGAACTCAGAAACAGCTTGCTCTGCTGGTCAACTCTCTTGAATAAACGCCACTTGTTGAACATGATGGCCCAGGATATCAGCGAGAAGCAGACGAGAATTATCAGAATAATTGAACCGAACAGGCTGGATTGTCCCACTATTTGCCAGACACCTCCGGAAAGAAGTCCCAGAGATAGAATGTATTGAATTTCCATATTGTACCTTTTTACGCTCGAGCGGAAGGAAGGTTTAAATTGTTCTTATCCGCCCATAGTCATCATATATTTGGCTTAATCTATGGCTATAAAAACGGTTCGTCAACAAAAACTGGGCGCTCAAATTAAATGGGCGGCGCTTCATCCCGATTAATTCTCTCTGTCTCAGAATGGCAATAGAACATCAATATGATTTTCTCAGCTGTAAGGCGGAGAATAAAGAAAAGAGGCCTACCTGCGGCAGACCTCAATTAATTCCCGGTTCAATTCGAGCAGTTGTCCCGGCCGGCAATGCTTCTTATGATTCGAGCATCTCCACATTGGCTCTGGGGACTATCGCCCTCACGCCATCCTTAAATTCCACCTCCAGGACTCGAGCGTGAGAGCCGGACTCCAATTCCATGAGGGGAGCAGGCAGGTCGGTGACGACACCGAGCTTTCCGAAATGGGGATGACGGATAACGCGGACCGGTGAGCCGGTATGCAACCCTTGTTCGCGATAATCGGCATGCTCCGTTTTGGCATGGACATCACCATCGCTGGGGATTATGACCTCCGGCCGAATGACGCCGGCGCGAATCTGCGTGGCACCGTTAATGCAAGCCAGTTTTCCTTCTTTTAATTTCAAAAGCTCGAAAGTCTTCTCGGCCATGTTTATCTGGCCGAAACCCTCGGTGACCACAAGCGTGATGCCGATTTCCTCCGAGCCGGTGATAGCAACTCCCAGGTCATACCCAAGAAAATCGCGCAAGTCTTTATCATCAAATCCGCCGACTACAATCCCGGTCGCGCCCACTTTGACCGCCTTCTTGATGGCCTCGGCCGTCACCATGGAGCCGCCGACCACTACCTTACCCTTGCATTCAGGGCCGATCTCCTGATCGGTCAAAACAAATGTGTTATCGGGGACGACCACCTTTATGGGGCCGTGAGTCTCGCCACCTATTCCAAAGATGCCCTGGACAAAGGAACCCCACGTGGATACAGCCACCCCTTCATTGGGGAATATTTCAACCACTTCGCCGGTGACATAGGCTTTAACTACGACCGGAATAGGAGCCCCCCGCAGCAAGACCTGACCGGTGACATGAGAAATTGATTCAACGGTCCCACTTATTTTGGCTTTGCATTCGGATTTAAACAACCCAAAAAATGATTTTGCCCGGGCAATTACTTCGCCCTCCGTAACCGCCTCGCCCTGCTTCCTGAGCATTGCCTCGCTGATATCTTCCGGAGGAAGCCCGAGAATGTTGGCGACATTAACCGGTTCTACTGTTCCGGGGAGATGTGTGCGCGCCACCACGTTATCCGGATTGACCAGATCGCCCTTTTTAACGATCACCTCGCCTTTCAGCGGGAGAATCCGATTCTTGGTTACTAGAATCTTTTCGGTCACTTTCAGACCGGGCGTATATGCATGACCCATAAAATGCCTCTTAATCTATTTTCGAATCCGCTGTTTTTTTCTTTTTATTCGCCCAGATACTCAGAATCCCGGCGCCGAGGACAACCAACACAATCAGCGATATGATTATAGTCTTGTTGCCACCGGAGCCATCGGCGTCATCACCGTCGGATTCCGATTCGATTTGCCCGGCCGAAGACGCTTTCCTCTGAGATAAATCCACCACTTTCAAACTCTCTTTGGGGGCGACTTTATCAAGGTCTCTGGTCGAGAAGGAATTCAGCATACTTATGAAGATTGGTTTGGCCGATTCGTACATTTCGCTTGGAGCATAACAAAGAAATACGGCGCAACCCTTCTCATAGAATTTTCTTATTTCCATCGATATTTTGTTTGCCACATCGGTTGTAATAGGTTTGACAACCGCCACAGCATTGAGCGACCGGTCGTAAACGGGACGATCGAAAGTAAAAACCACGTCGGCCGTTTTTAGGGAGCCTTCGACATAATCCTTGCCGTATTGGGCTGAAATTGATTTCAGGGCCGAGTCGATTTCTCTGCCGTCTAATTGCCAATCGGCAGTGAGGGTGATGAACACATAAGGCTCCAGGAAAAATGGCTGGTCGGTCTTCTTAGCCAGCACAGCGTCAAAATCGAATCGGTTGGGATCAATCCCCTGCGTCTGAAGAAAAATATCTACCGTCGAATAGGGGACATGAAACCAGTCATCAGGATAGCTGACATAAAAGCCGCCTCGCCAATCAACAAAGGTATTACCCGGTAAAGCCGATGGGACGACCATCACCGCAGCAAGAATCATTGCCAGAAATATTCCGCCGGATTTTATCATATTTCTCCCGCCTTACAGCCGCTCCAGAGCATCTTTGGGGTAAATATTAAGCTCAAGCATCCACTCTTTCAATTTATTGACTCTGATCGTTTCGTCGGTCGGAAGCTCGAACGGACGACCACGTCCGTCAAGAATTATCCCGGTGACGCCGCCCGGAAGTTCGGTTTCGACCTTATTTCCCTTACCCTTCCCCAGGTCCAGGCCGCGAAGCGGTACCAGCTCCGCTTTGGCTTTAAACGGCAGACCGTTATCTGCCACGCCCAGAGGGATGAGTTTCATCTGACCGAATTCGAGTGTGCCCGCCTCCACTTTTCCATCAAGAAGAGTGATTTTATATTCCATGACCGGACCAGGCTTTTTCACTTCACCGGCCGGAGCGACACATGTGCCCAAATGAATCAAACAGTCCTTGTTGAATACTTCGGTGGCGGCTTGTTTATGTATCGTGGAAAGGATCCCCAACTGAGGCATCATGAAGATGGAATCCACGGCAAGGCGGGTGATTCCTTCAGGCAGAAAAGCATCAATCAGCATCAGGGCCGATTGCTGTCGTCGCGGGGCATGGGAGAGAACGCCTCCGGAACCGACCAGGATATCGAGTGTCATCATATTAACCAGCGTGGCTCCTGAGGCGGTCTGCTCGAAAGCATCGGCGATTGTCCTCTGCTGCTGTACGCCTTTGAGCACGGTGGCGAAATTCTTATGTTGAATGAAAGCCAGGCGGAGCGCCTCTTTGGCGATAGCCTGCTCGAAGATCAGTTCCTCCATCGATTGCGGTATGGTCGTGGGCCGGATCATTTTGTTCTTGACCCGGTTGCGCAAATCGCGCTCATCCATATGGAACGGAACCCAACGCATTACCATCGGCAGGGTGGCCTCGGCAAAGACGTTGGAGATAGAATAACTCATGCCAAGATTGGCCGATACGGTTCGGTTAAAAACACCCTCGGCGCCTCCTGGCCGAAAGACCGAGAAAACGTCGGTGGTGGCGCCGCCGATATCGACACCAACCGCCTCGATTCCCTCCATATCGGCGATGGTCTTGATAATCAATCCCACGGCGCCAGGCGTCGGCATGATAGGGGCATCGGTCCAAGTCATCAGGGTTCGGTAGCCGGGGGCCTGCGCCATCACATGCTCCATAAACAACTCATGGATTTCCTCGCGGGCCGGGCCGAGATTCTCCCGTTCCAGTACCGGACGAATATTCTCAACGGTGCGCAAATCAACCTTCTTGGAAAGGGTCTCCTCCACCGCCTTAGCGGCTTCCTTGTTACCCGCATAGATCACGGGCAGGTGATAACCTGACCCAAGACGGGGCTTCGGGTCGGCGGCCGAAATCAATTCCGCTATCTCCACAACGTGGGTTGTGGTGCCACCGTCAATGCCGCCGGATAGAAGAATCATGTCGGGGCGGAGGTGACGAATACGTTCTATTTGCTGATGGGGAAGACGTTTATCGTTGGAAGCGATGACATCCATAACAATCGCTCCCGCGCCCAGCGCGGCACGCTCGGCCGATTCGGCGGTCATGGAACGAACCACTCCTGCCACCATCATCTGAAGACCGCCTCCGGCGGAGGATGTCGAGATATAAATATCGGTGCCCACATTTCCTTTGGCGGGCGATATAATTCTGCCTTCCTCGTCCAGTAATTTGCGGTTGGATAATTCCTCAACCTCGCCCACCGCATTGAGCACGCCCTTGGTAACATCCTCAAAGGGGGCCTCGACCGTTGTGGGAGCCTCACCGCGGACAATCAGCCGGAATTCACCGTCACGTTTCTCAATCAGAATTGCCTTCGTAGTCGTAGAGCCGCAGTCGGTTGCCAGGATTACCTGGATATCTTCAGGATTCATCTTTGCCATATCGTACCTGCTCTATTTGCATTAGTCATTTTTTAATTTGCTGCGGAAGGAAGCCGCACGAGGGAATTCCCTGGATGTCGACTATAAACTTCCGGATTTTCCAAAGATAAATATTATAATTAAAATTACTTCCAATGTAAATCGGTTTTTTTGACAGAGGTGAAACCGATCCATTTGAGTGGTTTTTTCTTTTCCTCTTCGCCAACCCCCGGGAGGTCAGATGACGTTGGTCTCTTCGTGAACCATTCCCTTCATAAACCTCTGCGGCGAGAGGGGGGAGATGTCAATTGAGGGCTCTTTTCCACATATCACTTCGGCCGCGACAATCCCGGCCGCCGGGGCGTGCATCAGCCCATGGCCGGAAAAACCAGCTACCAGAAACATCCCTTCAACATCATTACCATAACCGATTATTGCATGATGGTCAGGGGTTGTTTCATACAGGCCTGCCCAACTTCGGGATACTTCCGCCGTCTCCAGCTTGGGCACTCGGTCGAGAGCTTTCATCAAAATGGTATCGGTATAATCCGGGTCGACCGAGATATCGAATCCCGGCTTCACAGTCTTGTCGGCCCAGCCGAGCAGGAGGCCGGGGGATTCTCTGTGGAAATAAAGGCCGGATTTAAAATCAACGACCATGGGGAAAGTCGGTGGAATATAATCCAGAGCACCGGTCGTAACAATCTGCCGGCGGATGGGATCAATCGGGACATCTGTCCCGGCCATCTTGCCTATCAAACCGGCGAAAGGTCCAGCAGCGTTGATCACCAGCGGGGTTTCAATTTCACCCTTGTTGGTGATGACGCCGGTAATTCTGTTGCCCTTCATCGTAAAGCCGGTTACTTCAGTCTCAACCAGCATTTCGACCCCCAGCCTGCGGCCGGCGGTCGCATAACCCTGAATCAGGTCGCTGGGATCCGCCAGACCGTCATCCTTACAGTAGGTAGCCTTGATAATGTCGTCAGTCCTGACCGGGGGAGCAATCTTATTGATTTCCGATGGTTCAATAAGCTCGACTTTCAGCCCCAGAGAACGCTGGAGCTCCATCGCTCTGGTGAAATCGGCCAGCTCCCTTTCATCGGCTAAGAGAAACATATATCCGACCTGGTCATAGAGAGCATGATAGCCGGTTTCCTCCTCAAAATGAGCCAGGATTTCTTCCGATTTCATCGACATTTGAATATTTATCTTGGTTGAGAACTGGGCCCGGATTCCGCCGGCGCATTTGCTGGTGGCTCCGGCGCCAAGAAACAGCTCCTTTTCCAGCACTACGATCTTGCCATATTTCCGCTTGGCCAAATTGAAGGCAGCCGCCAGACCAATAATCCCGCCGCCAATTATGACAACATCAGCATTCTTTGTCATTTCTCAATCCTGCATCATAAAGTTGACACAAACCAAATAGTGAAACTTTTCACTTTCTCAATGTATCCAGAACCCGGCATAAGTCAAGGAAAAAGGGACATTTTTCGAATGAAGGCAATGCCTCAGTGAGGGATAGGCTGACGAATAGATTCCGGGCTGCCCGGTATTGATATACCCTTCTCAGTTAGGATTTTAAACTTACTGACAGCAGTTTATGAGGTTGAGGATCAGCAGCTGAAACATGATATTCCTATCCAGTATTAAATAATCCAATAATTGAAATATTTTGCACAATATATTGGGGTTTAGGAATTTGTAGGGGCGACCTATGAGGCTTTCGGGAAAATTAATGAGAAAAAATAATAATTCTTGTTGATTTTGCTTGACTAATTTTTTTGATCTGTTTTATTAGAAATATAGGGACTAATTGCTAGCGGGAAATTGTTTCATTTGCTTTTGGTAAACAGATTTATTTAATTAAAAGAAGCCCGGAGTATCCGGGTAGTTGTAACACCAACTTCAGAGGAGGTGGAGAATGAAACTCACCATCGAAAGACTCGAGGAGAAAATCGCCCCTCTCGGCTTTAGCTTGGGCGGGCAATAAGCTCCTTTGAAAGTTGATGAGTCGGGCAGGCCCTGAAATGTTTCAGCGGCCTGCCCTTATTTTTTGGCCAGAAGTTGGCTGAGCTTTTTTACCTCGCCAGCGAGAGAGGCGATTTTTCGATCTGATAGAAAACTCTGCCGGAGCGAATCATCCTTTATATCATCAGCGATGGCTTTGACCCCATTTATGGCTTTTTTATAATAAGCGTAGGCGGTCTCATAATCATGCAGCACAGTATGAATTCTGCCCATCCCGACGGCCGCGCTTATCATTTCGGGCAGAAGAGCCGAATCGGAGGCGATACGATAACCCTTTTCAAGGAATGTGCGCGCTTCCTGAAGATTTCCCCGGCTTAGATAGTGATCGCCTAAGAAAATGAAATATCCCGCATTTTCGATATCGGGATTATCTTCCCGGAAAGTGGTGGTCAATCTGCTCAGTACTTGGAAAGCATTTTCATTATTCCCGGCTTGAAGCAGCAGCGCGCTCTTTTTCAATCTCACAAGGCTGATATCGCGCAAGACTTTGGTTTCCATGGCGATCGTCTCGGCTTTCTCCATCAATGAGAAATCATTATCGATAAGGGAAAGGATGGAATAGATGGATGTAAGCGCTCTTTTGTCACCACGCTCCTGTGCCAGCTTCAGCGCAGTTTCAATGGTATTTCGAGCGCGGCCCCGATCGTTCAGCCTATAATAAAGGTCGGCTAGATTGATACGACTGAGAATATGGTCGTTATTGGCATCAAGTTGCTCTCCGATTGCGACCGCCCGGGCGGCGCTCTCCATAGCTTTGCCGTAGTGCCCCATCCGCTTTTGAACCACCGCCATGTTACCAGTAAAAACCCCGGTGTGAGGCATATCGGCCAGTTCGGAGGCCAGATTCATGCCCTCTCTCAAGAACTGAAAAGATTCCTTAAGTCGCCCTGCGGAGATCATGACCTGAGTCAGGTTGTCGAGGTTAAACAGCAATTCCTTCTTGTTACCAATCTTGCGATTTATTTCCAAAGATTCCTGAAGATCTTCCAGCGCCTTGTCGAATCGCCCGATTTCATTATAAAAGAATCCTCGATTATTAAGAGCCCGGGCAATCTCCAATGCGTTGCCGATCTCGCGGTTCAAATTGAGTGACAGAGTTATGACCCTGATGACCCGATCAAGGCGACCCCGGACATAGAAAATGAAACTCATATTGTTGAGCGTCGAGGCGACATCGGATTTTGCCTCAAGCCGCCGCTGAATCCTGAAGGCCTGCCTGAAATAATTATAGGCTTTATCCATCTGGCCGCTGATAGAATGGATATTGCCGATATTGTTGAGCGTATGTGACAACTCCAATTGGTCTCCGATATCACTGTATATCAGCCGCGCTTTTTCGAGGGCCTCAACACCTGATTTATAGTCCTGCTTCATTTTGTAAAGGTCGCCCAGATCTTTGTATGTCTCGGCCAGCAGTTTATCGGAGGGCTGCCCCCGGTAAAGATCGATGATTTGCAGATAAGTTTCCTCGGCCCAATTCGCTTCGCCAATAGTCTTTTCCAGGTCGGCTCTTTTCATCAGGACGAGGCCGAGCTTGGCCGTCTCGTTCTTAATCCGACATGTTTTCTCCATGGCACTTAACAATTCCAGAGCCCCGGCATTTTCATTCCGATCGATTAAGGCATTTACCATATCCCAGGCAACGGCATACCCATCCTGCAAATCCTCGGCGCGCATGTAGAGATGGGCCGCCATCGGATTGGTCGGGGCCTTATGATGGGCCAGGTGGGCCAGCAAACCAGCGAAGCGCCTGACCGTACACCGGGATAGTTGTCCCGATATGGCATAAAAAAGGGGGCGAGTAAGAAACGCTTTTTCATTTGCCGAGATCAGAAGACCGATGGTTTCCGCCGCTTCCGCACTTCCCAGAATTGCGGCCATTACCGCTTTCTTTTTCGCTGAATAGCTGAGCCGGCGATAACCGTTACCCACCTGCACCTGCAGTCGGCGGGGGTAGATTATCTGCTCCGGCCCGCCTTTGACAATGATATAACCCTGATGCCAACTGATAAGGCCCAAAGAAAAGTTGATTTCCAGAATATTCCTTAGTTTGGACAAGTCCTCGCCGGAATAATCATATAGTCTCTCGACAATCGGCGACTCGAGTTTAAAAGGGGCCCTGTTTAATAAAGATAGACAATCATCCGCTTTCTTTAATTCGAGCAGATGTTTCGGCCTGATCGCCCTGCGAAAAGGATATCCGGCCCCAAGCTTTTCCAACATCACGCAGATAGCGAAGCCGCTTTCCGGCCGCTTTTGAGGCTCCTTGGCCAGCATCATCTTAACCAGATCGGAAAAACCGCCGGGGAGAGAGCTATTCAGAGTCTCGGGAGCAGGCGGATCATATTCTTTAACCCGGGCATTGATGCGAACCGGATCGATTTCATCTTCGAGAAAGGGATGATTTCCGGTCGCCAACCGATAGGCTATCACACCCAGGGAAAAAATATCGGAACGATAGTCGAGGAGGCCGCTATCGACTGTCTCCGGCGCCATATATCCAACAGTGCCAAGCCCCAGCCGGGCATCCTTTTCTTCCGTATCTCTTAAGGCCAATGAGAAATCAGAGATTTTGGAGTAGCTCAAATTTCCATTGATATATGATGTCAATTGATTATTAAGGAAAATATTTTGGGGTTTCAGATCCCCGTGACTGAGGCCGGCCAGCCTCAAAAAATAGAGATTGATACTTATTGATGAAATAATATTCAGGAGAAGCTCGCTGGTGTCAGGCTCTCCAATTTGATCAAGAGTCACTCCGGGGCAGAATTCCAGGGTCAGGAAGGGAAGAGTTGCCTCCATTTCATTTACCCCCCATACGCGGACCAGACCGGGATATCTCAATTGACCGATTAAATCATGCTCACGCCGAATAAGAGGCAAGAATTTTTCCCTTGATGGGGAGGTGTCATCGAGCGGTATCTTAAGAGCCTGGAGGTGCGAATCGGAGAGTCTTTGGGCCAGATAAACATGAGCCGTCCCGCCGCTTCCCAGGAAGCGGATGATTTCATATCCGCCGGGAGAGAAGGAATTTCTGGCCATCTACTTTATCTTATCAACCTGATCCCTGGGTAGGAAAATGGTAAAGATTGTCCCCTCATTGGCTTTGGAGATCAAAGTTATTTCGCCGCTATGATTCTTGACAATCTTGCGGCAATTGGCCAGGCCGAGGCCGTGCCCGGTCTCTTTGGTGGTGAAGTGCGGCTGGAATATTTTGGGTAACGAATCCTCGGGGATGCCACAGCCGTTGTCTGAGATGCAAACCTTTAAGGCCGCCTTGGCTTCATCATAGGAAGCCTGAATCCCGATCCGGTGGATAAACCCGGTGTTCCCCTGCGTTTCTTCCTGTTTGGCCCGCTGTTCCAGGGCGTCGGCCGCATTGTTCAGAAGATTCATGAGTACCTGCTGAATCTGCCCGACATCAATCTGGATATTGGGGAGATTATTGCCCAGGTCAACCGAGAAAACCACCCTCTTAAATCGGGACTGCGCCTTGAGGGAGAAAAGGAGATCTTCTATCAAATGCTTGATATCATAATTTATGACTTCCGTCTCGAGCTTCGAGAAATCCATCAGGCCGTCGGTGAAACGTTTCATCTTGGAGATGCTCTCTATGATCTGATGAGCATTATACCTTGCTTTGTCGGCCTGATTTTTCTGCAGATTCAGTGACAGGAGTTCGGCATTATTGGCGATAATGGCCAAATAGTTATTCAGCTCATGGCCGATAGAGGCCGCCATCTCGCCCCGTGCCACCAGCTTTTCGGAGAGAATTACATATTTCTCCATAATAATCTTCTCCGTGATATCCTCAATAATCAGAATCAGACCGTCGCCGCCATAAGGCAGCTTGTTAATGGGAGAAATCTTAACGGAGAAGACTTTTTCGGCATAGCCGGTGTTATGGAAATAGCGGGAATCCTCAAATGGCTGGTTGGTGGTCAAAGCGATATCAATCATCTGCCGCCATTTGGTGACTTCACTTTCGGGAACAAGCTCAAAGAATTTGTTCGGGGCCTGACCCGGGCTGAGCAGTTTGATCCCTTCTTTGTTCTTGTCCAGAACGGCCAGGGCAGCGTCGTTTATCGAAGCCAGATTGTAGAGGGAATCAATAACGACAATCCCGACCGGCGATTTGTTGACAACCTTTTCGTTGTACTGTTTCAGATCCAGCAGGTTGTAATAGAGATTGGCGTTGTGTATGGCATGTGCCGCCTGCTGGGCCAGAAGCTCAAAAAGATATAAATCTGATTTCAGAAATATCTTGGCCTGCGAGGAGTTGTCCAGGTAAATCACGCCTATGACATTGCTTTTTATTTTCAACGGAACGCACATGATGGAGCGGAGGTGCAGTTCCAGAACCGATTGCTGATTGGCATATCGCTCGTCCGACTGGGCATCCGAAGTATATACCGATTTTCCGGAGGAGGCAACTTTGTTGGCAATGGAATTGGAGATCTTGAAATCCTCTTCCATCAATGATTCTTTGCAGAGATTATACGCCGTCTTGAACTGTAGCTCCCCCTTGTCATCGAGAAGCATGATAAAGCCTCTTTCGGCGACAAGGAGTTCAATGGCTTTTTCCATGACAATCTGCAGAATATCTTCGAGAACCAGGGAGGAATTGATCGCCAGTGATACCTCCAGTAGGGCTCGCAAGTCCTCCTGGGATTTCGAAGTATTGCTGTCGTTTGATTCAATGCGCGGATTGGTATCGGCGATTTCATCAAGCGCCGCCTCCATCTCCGCCAGGACATTTCCGGTATCGCTTAATTTCAGCCTTTGTGTGTCTGATTCAATTTCGCGATCGGTATCATCCAGGGTATACCCGGTCAAAATTCTTATGGTTTTATCATCGTCTATTATGCTCATATAGTCCACCATAGAATGTTATTATCTCCTTATCATATCGGCAGATATGACCGCCCCTTTAGGAACCACCGGCGCCGCGACCGGGTCCGTGAAAACAAGATGATCAACTTGAAAGGGGGGCGGTTGAATTTACCACCCCAATAATTGCTATTAACTTATAGCGCAGTAAGGGATTGCCCGTAACAGGAGCTACCCTGAATGTCTTTAGAAAAGATGCTCCAGTCGAACATAGAATTTTGGTGAGGCTTCCGAACGATCCATTCGCTTGGACACGTTTATCCTGATATCCTCTTCGAACGATAGGCCGACACCAAGCGCATGTTTGACTTCGGCCTCGGCCAGACGACCCGGGCCATCGCCTATTTGCCCGACATTATAGAACAGCCAGCCGATCATGCCGGAATTGGGAAATTCGATTCCATATTCGATATCGCCCAGCCAAAATTCAGTCCCCATATATTCTTTTTGCTTGTAACCATAAAGCGTCCCCAGGCCGCCGATGAAAAATTTGCGTTGCAGCGGAAGATAACCATCGGAACCGCCGTATGCTCCTCGCAAAAGCAGGCCGGATTGCATTCCCAGGCTTTGATGGCGCGAGACCACAAACATATAGCGCGAGAAGACAAAGTCGCTGTTCCATTTGTCCGGCGCCCATTCTATTTCAGCCGCACCTTCCCAGAAGGAGCCTTCGAAGAGCCCCTCGTCTTTCCTGGTATCAAGCCTAATTTTCTGCATTAAGGAGGTAATATCGCGGCCCTCAATTTCGCCCTGGCCCAGTGCCCGCTCGGGACCTTCAAGGGAAAGAAAATTTTCCGAGAATCTCTTTGAGCCTCCGCCAAGCGACCAAAGATTGCGGTGCCCGTTCAGCCATTTATATTTTTCCGCCAAAACGCCCAGTTCATAGCTGATTTTTCCGAAAAGCTTGATTCGCGCGAATCCATAACCTCCTTCGGCCTCAAAGTAATCTTTGTTGTCTTCGGTTGCCAGAAGCGCAAAGATCGTATTTTCCGTCTCTGAAATCAGCAAATCGTCATTGGAGGCCAGCTTCCGGTAATAAGAGCCGCCGAAAGTAAAAGGATATTTCTCGAAAAAGGTCTGCTCAATGCCGATATGATAGCGCCATCGATCCGACGCGAAGGCGTATCCGGCGTAAACTCTTATTTCCGGCAGCACTGAGTCCTCGTCACGAAATTGCACTCCCAGTAACGGTGCGGCGCCATCAACTCGATTATAATTGAAGCTGAACATCGGAGAGAATGTCCGATCATGACGATACCAGCGCCGCCACTGGCCGAAATCGAATTTATTCTTGGTGTCGGCTGATTGAATGGCGCCGTAAATCGTAGCTTTCTTGGCAATACTTACACTCCCGCCGACGGTCGCCACATTTCCCCGGATGACGGCATTATCACCGATGTTAATCGTGCCAAAAACCGCCACGACCTCTTCGTTGACTTCCCCATCAACCCTGATATCCGACCAGAAACTGACCACGGCGCCGCGAATGAACTCCTCGCTGCCGATATTGATATCTTTAAGCAGCGATATTACATTTTTCTTGTGGCTGCGATAAGGCCGAGCTGTCTCGATCCCTTTCTTAAAGAAAAACAATTTTGTTTCGCCCTGGGGAGTGGTCTCGACTTCGACCCGGTCGATTATATCGGCCGGATAAACCTTTCCGGCCAGATGAAAACCGGCGGAGTCGACAAAGAGATTATTATTAATCAGGACCTCCTGTGCCGTTTTCCTGACATCGCCGCGGGTGAAGACCATTGTTTCGGTAGTATCATCTCCATTGATGGTCATGATTAATTGCTTTTTGACAAAGGCGATTTTCATGAAATAATCTTCCGACTGGGGCCGATCGTATTTTTTATATTCATCAGCACCGAAAAGATTTATGGCAAGCAGGAGACCGGCTGCTATCAATGATATTCTACGAAGCATACCATATCCTCCATTTCCATCCATTACGTTCCCTGTTTTTAACAACGATAATAATCTCAATCAATTTTGCCAAGCAACTATCTCAAATACCTTTGCCGATAGTCTTTCAGCGCCTGCCGATGCGAGAGAAAGGCGATGTTTTCCGGCAATTCCTCAAAGCCAAAGAATCTCACTTCCATGGCATCGTCAGCCGCCTTCGGTTCACCGTCGACTACTGAAGCAAGATAGAGTATCAAGAGAGCATTGGTTCTGGGATCATCGGTCCCGGAGTAAACCTCAAAAAGCGACTCCAATTTAATACGCAGGCCGGTTTCTTCGGCGATTTCCCGGACGGCTGTTTGCGAGGGATGCTCATCCCACTCCATGAACCCGGCAGGAAGGCACCACCAGCCGACACGGGGCGGGGCGGCTCTCTTCACCATGAGGATTTTCCCCTGCTCAAGAACCAGCGCCCCGGCGGCCGGGGTCGGATTATGGTAATAAATAAAATCACAGCCCTGATTGGAGCATTTAAGCCGAATGCGATGGTCAAGGTCCAATTGCTCCAGTGGCGCCCGGCAATAAGGACAGAACTTATATCCCGAGAATCTCTTTTTCCGTTCGAAAAGGAATGCCTCATCAAATTTCTTAATGTCCATCGGATGCTGTCCCCTTTACAATCTTGAGTACAATCAAAGTGGTATCATCGCGCGGCGGATCGGTCGGGTCGAAGCCGCGAACGTCGTTCAGAATGCCATCCGCAATGGTGTTAACATCAAGGTCGCGATTTCTGACTATATAATTGGTTATGCGCTCCTCGCCGTACTCCTCATCCCGTTCATTTTGCGCTTCCGAAAGACCATCGGTGTACAGGAAAAGAACATCGTTTTTATGAAATTTCACAAGCCCTTCCTGATATTCAGCTCCCGGGAAAGCCCCGAGCAAGATGCCGCCTTTTGAGAGGGGTTCATGGGTACCATCGGCACGCACCAGAATGGGATAATTGTGCCCGGCATTGGAATAGCGGAACTCAGAATTATTCTGATCAAATTCGCCATAAAAAAGGGTGGCAAATTTCTCTGATGAAGTTGACTGAACCACATATCTATTAATATTATACAAAATTCTGGAAATTTTGATGTTGTTTCCGACCTCGGAACGCAGCATCGCCTGTATCTGGGCCACCAGAAGCGCCGCCGGCATTCCCTTCCCGGAGGCATCGGCGATGACCATTCCGATGAGGCCATTTTCGCGATGAATAAAATCATAGAAATCCCCTCCGATCGTGCGCGAAGGAATGGAACTGGCGCAGATATGGAAAGTCTCGGCTCGAGGAGGGCATTTTGGAAGCAGATCGAGCTGAATCTGCCGCGCCATTGCCATTTCCTCGTCCAGACGCTGTTTTTCGAGCGAATCGATATAGAGACGGGCGTTGGTCAGCACCGTTACCAGTTGGTTGGATATAACCCCCAGCATCGTGATATCTTCCGCATTATAACGGAATCCGGAAATTTTCTCGGTCAGCGCCAAAAATCCCAGGAGATGGTTGGCGTCCTTTAAGGGAAGAATCAGCTGTACCCGGCGCTTGTCCACTTCGGCGGCAAGAGCGCTTCCCCTGCGATAGGCCGCCAGGCGGTCGATCATGGTCGGCGATTCCAGTTGGCCGATACCTCCCAAAAAGAGGTCTTCGCGGCTGATGATTATCTTCTCCGGGAAATCTTCGGAAGGAAGGACCGTATATTCATTCAGGCTGTCATCGAACAGAATAAAGTAAACTCTTTCCACCAGCAGTGTGGACTTGAACGTCACCTCAATCATATTGCGCAACTGCACCGGGTCAAAAACCGAAATCAGGCGCCGCGACAGAAGCTCCATGACATTCCGATAGTCGGCGCGATTTTTGATAAAAAGCCTCTTAATCAGATTGTCGAGTTGTACGTTGATGGGCTGGAAGAGGATCAGCGCTGCGACAATAAAGGCAATATTTACGATGGTTGTTTTGGTTCCGAAAAAGGCGGTGATTATCTTGTCCGCCTGATCAACCAGCAATATATATAAACCGACCAGTATTCCCGATGAGATCGTATAAACCAGCGACTGACGCACAATAACTCGGATATCGAGGAATTGGTGCCGGATAATCGACCAGGCAATAGCGCCCCCCCCGGTCATGAGGGCCAGAATCAGGATGCCGGTTTTCAGCGGTTCCGGCATCTCAAATGACAATATCACCGGCAACAGGAAGGAAATGGTATAAAGCCCCATGGCGGTCGACATACCCCAGATGATCACATTCGACTGATTCCGGAGCTGCCGATTTGTTATCTGAGCTTTCCCTCGCAAAATAAAATAAACCGCCAGCGCCACATAAATCAGATTGATCGTGGAAAACAACGTTCTCTGGGAACCCAATAAAACACTGAATCCGAGGACCACCCATTTCAGGATATAGGAGAGAGGTTCCAGAATCAAAGAGATGAATCCTTCGCCGGAGCCAACCTCAAGAAGATTGAGTATTTTTTCAGGATTGATGAATATCACGACCAGCAGGATATGGAATACATGGGGAAAGAATATCAGGTAACGCAACTTGGGGAATCGAAAATATGACAATCGGTCGACAGGGAAGACCCATGAGAAAAGAAGAAAAGCCGGGAAAAAGAGTTCCCAGATATATTGCAGGTTATAAACCAGCGATTCTTCAAAAGGGGCCCCGGCGGAGACATTCGGTTTGACAATACTCACCAGGGCGAGAAAAACCGGCCCCATGGCCGCGAAAAAGAAAGTCATTCCAGTGATCCGGTTAAGGCGATTGGAGACATGCTCGCGTACCACGGCAAAGGCCAGGAAGAGCAGCACTCCGCCAAAGATAAAATACAGCGCTGTTATGAAAGGCTGAATTGACTCCATAGAGTCGCCAAATCCCGAATTAGAGTAGACGTTTAGTCAGTGTCACCCGTGTTCCCCGATTCTCGTGAGAATCGATCACCACGGTGTCCATCAACGACCGGGCGATAAAAATCCCCCGGCCCGCTTCCCGCATCAAATTGCCGTCCTCAATGGGACTCCGCACACTGGCGGGGTCAAATCCGTTTCCCTGGTCGGAAATAGCTATCTCCAGGTCGGCATTCTTTTTCCGAATGGTAACCGTCACCTCTTTTTCAAGGTCCGAGCGGTTGCCATGAATAATGCCGTTATTGACAATTTCCGTTACCGAAATAGCGATATCGGCGATGGCCGATTCATCCACTCCGAATCCACGCAAAATTCCTTCGAGAAAACTGTCAACATCAACCAGGTACTCCTGAGACGAAGGGATTTTGATGGTGTTGTCAATGATCGTCGGCTTTTTCATCTTTGCTTCCCATTCTACTAAAAAGGGCAGGTTGGAGACACAACCTACCCTGACATTGTTCCTCTTCTCGTCTTCAATTTTCCCTAGAACGATTTTATAGCTTCCTCGACCGAATCGAAGGCTTCAAATACGGTGATCAATTTGGTAATGGTCAGAAGTGATTGAATCTTGCCGGTCACATTGGCCAGTCTCAAATCCCCCTGATTGTTGCGAATGGTGGTCAGACCGGAAATCAGAATCCCCAGACCGGTCGAATTCATCCATTCCACCTTCGACATATCAACAACAACCTTCTTCATCCCCTTTTCGATAAATTCATGGAGCTTATCATGAAGGATAGTTGCATCGGGGCCGCCCATGATTTTCCCTTTTGGCTCCAAGACAGCCACTCCATTCTTTTCAAAATCGCTTAGTTTCATCTGAGCCGACACCTCCGTAAAATTATTTGCAGAATTCTCATTTCAGTCTCTCTTTATCCTTTCCGTCTCAGCGAAAAGTGAACACTTCTTTGATTCCTTTAAAAAATCCGCAAATAATAGGGCTATGTCAAGGTATTTCTCTATGACTCTGAGTCCGGTGAGACAGGCGAAATGCTGCTCGATGCCATCAATGAAAACAACGAATTCTCCTGCTTCCAATACAGTTGCCAGAGCATAAGACCGACAATAGGCAGCGAATGTTGCAGCTTTCGCAGCGGGCTGCCAATTTATCCTGACAACCCGCTCTTATGGACGCTCCTTCGTAAGCTATGGATCTGCCTCAGGGCGGGATTAGTGCTGTTGATATCGGAGAAGGAAAATGGTCTGGCTCGTCAAAAATTGGGGATAATCATCAGACCATCAACAAGAAACACAAAGTAATGGTGACTCAAGATATTGCAATACAATATATTGTGATTTTTTTGCGACATTTCCCAAATTTTATATTGACAGCCTTCGTAAGTTTCCTTAGAGTGCCATCCGCTTTGGACATTCGCCGGACAATTACTGGGAGTCCGGTATGGATCTCTTAACTTATTGAAGGGTTGTATGTTACGGTGTCGCCCCTGGTGGCAGAGGGAGTTTTGTGCTCCAAGAAGAAAAAATGTGACACCATTGGAAAGAATAATGGTTAGATTATTATGGAAAGTATCACTCCCAGCCAGGTGAAAGATATGTCAGAAATTGTCGCCCGGCCGTCAGTGGAATTGATGGCCATTACGCCCAACGCAGAACAGGTGATTGAATTGGCTTGCCGCACCTGTTATTTGTCATTTCACAGGTATAATCCTCCCGCTTCGACCGAAGAATTAATTAAGAAAGTTATCAGGAAAAAGCATCACTCGGTTCTGGAGCATGCCCTGGCGACTTTTAGGATAAAGGGCGGATCCCGCGTCTTTACTCATGAGTTGGTGCGCCATCGCCTTATGTCGCCATCACAGGAATCGCAGCGATATGTGGAATATGGCAAAGTTCGGAATTTTGATGTCGTTCTGCCGCCGACGATTGAACAAAGCGAATTCAAAAGCCGATACTTGGAAATGGCAGCCTCCTGCGAGCGCCTTTATTCCGAGATGGTTAAAGCCGGCGTTCCCAAAGAGGATGCCCGATATATTCTGCCCAACGGGACGACCTCGGAGATAGTCATCTCGGCCAATTTCAGGGAGTACCGTCATATTTTTGCGGTGCGCTGTCATCCGCGAGCCCACTGGGAGATTCGGCAGATCTGTATGATCATGCTGGAGATTATGAAGAAAGAAGCACCAATCGTGTTCGATGATTTCACCATTGACAAAGAAACCAATTCCGCCATGCTGATAGATTACCCCGAGTCCTAGGAGAGCATCATGGAAGATGATAAAAAATTTGAATTGAGTGAAAACTCCATTAAGGTCTTGGAGCGTCGCTATCTCAAGAAAGATGACCAGGGAAAGGTTATCGAGACGCCCGAGGAGCTTTTCCGGCGCGTGGCGCAGGCCATTGTTGAGCCGGATAGAAAATTCGGCGTATCGGCCGAAGAGGTCAAAAGGCTCGAAAATAGCTTTTATGAGATGATGTATCGGCTGGAATTTATGCCGAACTCGCCGACCCTGATGAATGCCGGGCGTCCTCTGGGACAGCTTTCCGCCTGCTTCGTCCTGCCCATTGAAGATTCCATGGAGTCGATATTCGATGCCGTCAAGCAGACAGCGCTGATCCACAAGTCAGGCGGCGGTACCGGGTTTGCATTTTCGCGCCTGCGTCCGCGCCATGCCGTGGTCGCCTCCACCTCCGGGGTCGCCTCCGGGCCGATTTCATTCATGAGGGTTATTAATGCCGCTACCGAGGCAGTCAAGCAGGGGGGTACCAGACGGGGCGCCAATATGGGTATTCTCCGCGTTGACCACCCCGATATTCTCGATTTTATCTCCTGCAAAGATAATCTCGCCGAATTGACCAATTTCAATATTTCCGTGGCCATCACCGATGCCTTCATGCGGGCGGAGGAGGCAAATGCCCTTTATGAGTTGATCGACCCCCGCACCGACACGGTCTATGTCAAGGAAGGCAAACCGGTCTGTCTCAGTGCACGGGAAGTGCTTGATAAAATTATAGAGCATGCCCATCGCACCGGCGAACCGGGCTTGATGTTCATCGACCGGATGAACGAAGGGAATCCGGTTACCAAAGTCGGTCTGTATGAGTCAACCAATCCTTGTGGTGAACAGCCGCTATTGCCATATGAAAGCTGCAATCTTGGTTCGATAAATATGAGCCAGATGGTTCGGGCGGTGGTTGATTTCAATTCCCCGCATGAACTTTCCCGATATGAAATCGATTGGGAGAAACTGGACAAGACTGTCCGCCTCTCCGTCCATTTTCTGGATAATGTCATCGAGGCCAATCGCTACCCGCTTCCCGATATAGATATCCAGACCAAGGAAAATCGAAAAATCGGTCTGGGGCTAATGGGTTGGGCCGACCTCCTGATTCTTCTGGGAATTCCATATAGTTCCCAGGAAGCGCTCGACTTGGCGGAGAGGGTGATGTCCCGGGTGAATAATGTCGGACATGATGAATCCAGCCGTTTGGCCGAAACCAGAGGCGTTTTCCCCAACTGGGATAAATCATTCTATTATAAGAGCGGTACCGGGCCGAGACTGCGCAACTCTACGGTCACCACGGTTGCTCCCACAGGCACAATTTCGATTATTTCCGGGTGTTCTTCGGGCATTGAACCTCTTTTCGCCGTCTCCTATATTCGGAAGGTGATGGACGATACCAGACTGGTCGAGGTCAATCCCTATTTCGAGAGAGTGGCCCGAGTAAGAGGTTTTTATTCGCCGGAACTGATGGAGAGAATAGCACAAACAAATTCTCTTTCATCTCACAGCGAGATTCCCGATGATGTGAAGAGGATTTTCGTTACCTCTCATGATGTCAACCCGGAATGGCACGTAAGGATGCAGGCGGCTTTCCAGAAGCATACCGACAACGCCGTGTCGAAAACAATCAACCTGGCACACGACGCCACGATTGATGATGTGCGCACCGCCTATATGCTGGCTTACAAGCTGGGCTGCAAAGGTATTACCATTTATCGTGATGGCAGTCGGGCCGAGCAGGTCCTCTCCACCGGATCGGCCAAAGAACAGTCGGAGGCGGCGGCTCCGGCCGGTACGCCGCTGAAAGTCAAAGACCGACCTGAGGTTCTGGAAGGTGTCACGCAGAAAATCAAAACCGGATATGGCAATCTCTACGTCACTGTCAATACTTTGGACGGCAAGCCGTTTGAGGTTTTCGCTCAGATCGGAAAATCGGGATATTCCACCATGGCCGATACCGAGGCTATCTGCCGCTTGATTTCGCTGGCCTTTCGTTCCGGAGTCCCGGTGGAAATGGTGATTGAGCAGCTGAAAGGAATCGGCGGCGCTTCCCCGGTTTTCGGCAGCGGCGGACTCATTTCCTCTATACCCGATGCCATCGCCCATGTGTTGCATAAGCAATTCGGAAACGGAAAGAAGATGGAAAAGGAGTTTGACCTGGCCCAGGAATTCTGCCCGGATTGCCATTCCCGGATTGAGCATGAGGGGGGATGTTTGGTCTGTCGCAGTTGTGGTTATTCAAAATGCTGATTCTGCCGATATAACTTCGTGGCGGGATATTTCATAATCCCGCTGGAAGTTATTATGGCTATAGCAGATTACATACCCGCCGGAAGAACCTCACGGATTGTTCGGGGGGCGGCGGAAATACAAATACAAACAGAGTACGCTTATCGTCCCAATCCCAGACTGACGACGACCGTTTTTTCCAAAGGGCGGGTGCTGCATAAAGTTGAAAAAGAACTGGCCGCACCCATTTCTTCTAATGAGGACAAGATAAGGATCGAAGGGCTTCTGCGTAAACAGCATATGGACGTGATGGAAATCATCAATACCCGGAATTTCCTCACCAATCTGCCGCCCGAGAAAAAGCCGCTCGAAAGCCCTCAAAATCCCTCACTTGTAAAACGACTGAGTGAAATACCCGGAGTGGAAAGAATTTATCGACTGGATAATGAGGGGAATTTTGATTCCGATTCTGTTTCCTCAGAATTCAAGAAGAAATATTCCGTCATATTCAAAAACCTCGGCGAACTTCTCGAGATTTTCCGCCATCTTCCCGGGGGTAAGAGGGAAGAGGGAGTTTATGAAGTGGAGCGGAATCGCCTTTATCTGGTTTCCACCGGATATGAATGCTATTTTATTCTGGCCCGCCATGTCTCGGCCGATGCGGACCTGGAAGTTGAACTTCACACCATTTTCAATATCTGAAATTTCTCGATTTTTCTCCAAAAAGGCATAAAAAAATGGAGAGGGAAAATTTGATTTGAAAAAACTCCTCAATTCCTTACGGTAAAGGGTTTTTACAGCCACTTCCAGCATTTTGCTTTCGCTACCACCCATAAGGTGGGTCACGGCGTACGCGCAGCCATGAAGAGACAACCTTCATTATTGAGTTGTTAGAGATTTTTCAAAAATCAACCCTCTCCAACTCATTTTGTCTTGCTTAATTTACGCTCTTCAAACTCTCAATGCAAATGATTTTTTCAACCTGTTGCAAAAAAAGAATTCATCCTTTATCTTCCACTAAATTTATTGTCGGAAGGAGAGGAAATAATCTTGATATGATTTATTCCATAGGCATTGATTTAATCCAGACCAAGCGAGTTAAAAGGGCGCTGGAAATGTGGGGAGACAAGTTCGCCTCCAAGGTTTTGGGCGAGGAGGAGATGGAACTGTTCAAAGATAAATTGAATAAGGTCCAGTTCCTGGCCGGCCGCTTTGCCGCCAAGGAAGCGGTCATCAAGACTCTGGGAGTCATTCTCAACCAGCGGGTTTTCGCCCGTCAGATTCAGGTCCTCAACGACCTCTACGGCAAACCGTACGTTCATCTCGATGATGCGGTCAGAGAGAAGATTTTCGACAAGGAAATCAAAGTCTCTATTACGCATGAGCGGGATATGGCGGCGGCGGTGGCCGTGCTGACCGGAGACTGAAATGAACGGAAATAATATCCTCGGTATTTTCAGGGAGACGGATGCACTCCTTGAGGGACATTTTAAACTAACTTCAGGCAAACACAGTGATATCTATTACGAGAAATTCATGATTCTCAAACGGCCGCGGCTCTGTGAGAAAGTCTGCATAGAAATGGCCAGGCTTTTTGAGAAGGACGAAGTGGAACTGGTGGTCGGCCCAACCACCGGCGGCGTGATTATCGCCTATGAGGTTGCCAAATACCTTGGTGTCGACGCAATCTATGCCGAGCCGGGAGAAGGTATAACCGGACGGATATTCAAGCGGGGATTCAATATCAAGCCGGGCACACGGGTGCTAATTGTTGATGATGTTCTGACAACCGGCACTTCCGTTTTAGAGCTGCTGGATCTGGTTGAAACTTATGACGCCACCATTGTCGGTATCGGCGAGTTTCTCGACCGTTCCGGCGGAAAAATAAAATTCAGATATCCTCTCAAAGCGCTGGCCACGGTTTCGGCCAACGCCTGGGAGCTGGAGGATTGCCCGCTCTGCAAGCAGGGCGTGCCGATTACGCAGCGAGGCAGCCGAAAATCATAATTTTGCACTTAAAATTATCCGATAGGTGGCACCCCCAAACTTATTTGGGGGGAATGACCATGAAATATTCCGTGGGTTTGATTTATCAAACCCCTACATATTCCGGATATCAATCTGCTTTTAATACAATATCTTCAAAATCACCGTTATCGTTTGGCCATTGTGTGACATTAGATCGAATATACTCTCGAATCTTGCCCAATTCAAAATCATTCCTGACTATATGCTCATAGTAATTCCTTTGCCATCGGAAATTAATGTGCCCCCTTTCTTGCAGAACTTTGGAGGTCTTGGCCTTGAAGAATCTGATAATTTTACCCAACGTAAGTTTTTGATTTTCGGATAGAATCCATGAATTTTTGGTAGGGGTTTGATTTATCAAACCCTTCTTTGTTTCATGTTCCTGGAGCATAATTATGCCATGGATGTGATCGGGCATAATGACATAATCGCCCAACACTATATGGGCAAATCGACTCGATATTCCTTGCCAGTGGTCTTTTAATATAAGCCCGATATCCGATAAAATCATTCTATTGCCGGATATCTTGCCTAATACTTGTTCTCGATTGGCCGTACAAATTGTGCTAAAATAATAACCGGCCCGAGAATAGTCGTATTCCTTCATCTTGATTGAATGTCGATGATATCTTTGATTGCTGCCCAAATTACCCCCCATGAAAAAAACAGTCAATGGCTGAAAGAAACCATACTGACAAATATTGACTGAAAACCACTCATAATCCCAACTTCTTGACAATTCGCGATGTTGATCGGCCGGGAATGACTCTAATTCTCTTGACAACTCCGCCGTATGATTTGACAAACGCCGCTCCGACAATCTCCGCAATTCTATAATCGGCCCCCTTGACCAGTACATCAGGTTTGACCAGATTAATCAATCGCTCCGGGGTTGTTTCGCCGAAAAGAATGACATAATCGACCGGCTTGAGCGCGGCCAGAATCCGGGCCCGGTCTTTCTCATTCTGTATCGGGCGACCTTTCGCTTTGAATTTTCGGACCGAGCTATCGGTGTTAAGTCCGACAACCATGAAATCCCCGAGTTTACGGGCTTTGGTGAGATAGTCGATATGGCCGTAGTGCAGGATATCGAATACGCCGTTGGTGAAAACGATTTTCTTGTTTCGCTTTCGAAGATTGGCGACCAGGGTTTCGATCTTCTTTGGCGAGATTTTCCAGAGAATGTTATTCACTTTTTTCATAAATATCCCATGTCAGTGTTTATTTGGCGGCGATTCACCCTTTCGGCTGATTGAGCATTATTATACTCTTCCGAATATTTTGGCGAAGAAACGGTGCACGGCATGAATGCTATTCACCGGTGGTACATACATCAGGATACACTTCTTTGTCACGGTCTCGATGCCGGCCGCTTTTGCTTTCTCGACCGCCAGTTTGAAATTTGCTCCCTGCTGGAACCAGATCCGTTTTGTTCCGTGTGCCACGGCATCATCAACCGCCTCCAGGGCCTTATCCGGGGAGATGGCAAAAACGGCCGCCGTGACCTCAGCCGGGAGAGTCTTGAGGCTATTATAAGCCCGGTCGTTTTCGATACTCTCGGCGGTCGGATGCACCGGATAGACCTGATACCCCTTGCTCTTCAATTCCCGGTAAATGGCATTGCCGAATTTCTTGCCTGAGGGTGAAGCTCCGAGTACGGCAATATTTTTCTGGTTGATGAAATTTTCTATTTCTCTCGTCATATCTTTCCTTGGAATCTAACGCTTCATGCATACTTGCTGAAGGAAGCACTTTCAGCCACCGTTGACGAAATTGCGTTTCAATTCCTCCACTAACTGCGGCAGGGTCACAGTCGCGGTGCCGATTTCACCTACCACTACTCCCGCCGCGCAGTTGGAAATGACGGCCGCCTCTTTGAGCGTCGCGCCCGCCGCCACCGCCGAAACAAACGAGGCAATCACGGTGTCGCCCGCGCCGGTGACATCAAACACTTTCTTCGCCACCGTTGGAAAATAATCTACCTCGCCATTGGCGTTGAACAAAGCCATCCCTTTCTCGCCGCGCGTGATCAAAATCGAATCGGTCTGAAGTTTATCCAATAACAGTTTGCCGACCGCGTTGAGATCCTCATCAGTCTTTATCCGTTTTCCAGCCGCGAATCCCGCCTCGTGGTGATTGGGCGTGATGAGCGAGACTTTCTTATAATTTAGAAAATGCGTTTCTTTGGGATCAACCGCGACAAAGATTCCTTTATTCCGGCAGGCCGGAATAATCTTTTCCAGCAATGAGGCGGTGATTACCCCTTTCCCGTAATCGGAAATGATTACCGCCTTAATTCTATCCGTCACCATATTGAATTTGTCCAGAATTCTTTTTTCCAGGTCGCCGGATATTTCGCGGGTATCCTCGCGGTCGGCTCGCACTACCTGTTGCGAATGGGCGATAATCCTGGTTTTTATCGTTGTCGGTCGTTCCGAATCGTTTACCAGATAGTCCCGCGAAATTCCTTTTTCCTTCAGAAGCTGTGAAAGTTTAATGGAGGCTTCATCCTCACCGACCACGCCGACCAGATAAGGCTCATCCCCAAGACTACGGATATTATTGGCGACATTGGCGGCGCCGCCGAGACGCACTTGCTCGTTATTTATCTCGACCACCGGCACCGGCGCCTCGGGCGATATTCGGGTGACCGCGCCGTAGAGATACTCATCGAGCATGATATCGCCAAGGATTAATATTGTTGCTTTTCCGAAATTTGACGATATCTTACTAATTCTGTCAATCTTTATTGGCATAAAGAATTACCCAATTGTCTAAATTTGACTTTTGGATCAATATAAAAAAACTGTCTGGAAATGACAAGTTGAATAGAGGTGACCATATGGAAATCAAACCCCAGCAGGTCAATATTGAAATCGGCGAGAAGGAAGCCGAGGGGATTTACAGCAATTTGGTGATGATTGCTCATTCGGCGACCGAAATCGTTTTTGATTTTGCCCGTATTATGCCGGGTGCTCCGAAAACCCGCGTGCAAGCGCGGATTATTATGACCCCCACGCATGCGAAGCTGCTTCAGAAAACGCTCGAAGAGAACCTGAAAAAGTACGAAAAGCAATTCGGGGAAATAAAGATCTATGGCGGGCAGGAGGGCATGCACGCCAAAAATATCGGATTCGGAATGCCGGAGACCGAAGAAGGGAAATAGAGCCGGAGTGGTTTGGCCGGGTGGAGTATCCGGCGTAAGGAGGCTTCATTAAAAGTGAAATATTCGGCGGGAATTACCCCCAAGGCGTAACCTTGCAGGTGAACCCGCCATTTGTATTTATGGCCGCCGCAATTCCCTGCTCTTTTTTGTTGCCAATCCCATATAAACATGCCCATCTTGGTTTCTGTGAAGAATCAGAGATCGACCGAGAAATGTCCGTTTTGCAGAGAGGAGATCGCTCCCGGGGCGCTGATCTGCAAGCACTGTCATTCGATTATCAAGCTCCCGGCCAAGAAGAAGAATGTCCCTACCTGGCGGAATAGCTTCATGCTCGGCTTCTATTGCGGCATTATTTTTATGCTGATTCTCATTTATTTATATGTGAAAGTGCTTTAAGTCGCGACCCGGAATTGCTCCAGAATTCTTTTGACTATCATCAATATCCCTCTTATCATTAGTCCAGAGTCATATTGAATTTCAGGCAGAGAATGGATACGACGCCCAAAATCAGGGATGATCTGATAACCAAAGAGAATGTCATCGGCGATGGCTCCAAGTATTATGTCATCAAAGATCCCATAACCAACGCCTTTTTCAAGGTCGGTGAACCGGAATATTTCATCATATCGAACTTTGACGGGATCAAGACCATCCCCGAGATAGCGGCCATTTTCAAATCGAAATTTCAGGTCGAACTTGATGATGAAACCGTCAATGCCTTCATCGGAGAATTGCAGCGGCTCTGCTTTCTCGATAATGAACTGACCCGGAAGGAGCTTCTCAGGCAGCAACATCTGGCCTCACGCGATAGAAACCAGACGCTTTTCCGAAGGCTCCTCTTTATCAAACTGAAAGCGATCAATCCCGGACGCTTATTCACCCGCCTATCACGACCGGTGCATTTCTTTTTCACCCGACAGTTCGTCTGGATCGCAATTATCCTGATGTTTTTTTCGCTATTGATTACTCTTTATAATACCAGAGAACTGGCTGAAGATTTCGCCGGGCTGTTCAATTTCGGCGGAATAGTCGTGTTCTATATAACCATGTTCAGCATTGTCGTCTTGCATGAATTCGCCCACGGCCTGACCTGCACCTATTACGGCGGCGAGGTGCGGGATATAGGTTTCCTGCTTCTTTATTTCCAGCCCGCCTTCTACTGCAATGTCAGTGACGCCTGGCTATTCACGGAAAAAGCCAAAAAACTATGGGTCTCCTTTTCCGGCGGCTTTTTTCAGCTCTTCATCTGGGCTCTGGCGGTTATTGCCTGGAGGGTGACGGCCTCGGATACTCTGATAAACCAAATCTCCCTGGCCGCGCTTTCCTTTGCCGGGATTGCCTCCCTTTTCAATTTCAACCCCCTCTTGCGGTACGACGGGTATTATCTCCTCAGCGATTATCTCGAAATCCCCAATTTGCGCAAGAAGGCGGGGAAATATTGGCGGGATAAATTCAGGCGCTTATTCCTGGGTTCCCACGCCGACTCGGAAAATTTTTCCTACCGGGAACGCAGAATCTATTTTTATTATGGCCTTTTATCATTTATATACATTGTCTTTGTATTGGGATACTTCTTCCTGCTGGTGGGGAAGTTTCTGGTGTCCCGGCTGGGCGGCACCGGCTTTTTGATATTCGCCGCCATTTTGGTTTTTCTGTTCAGGAATATTATTATGGATGCAGCAAAAGGTACCGGCGAACTGGTAAGAGCAAAATCTGGAATCTTCAGAAGATGGCCGGTGAGGATCGGAATCCTGGCGTTTCTGGTTATTATAATCCTGTTCATTTTTCTGGGTCGATGGCAACTGCGGGTAAAAGGGGAGCTGGTTCTGAACCCTTTGCAGTCTTTGCTTCTTAAATACAATAGCGCCGGCTATGCCGAGTTGATTCATTATGATGTCGATAATCGCTTCGCCGGTCAGCAGAGAGAAATCAGTTCCTTTACCGGAGATTACGCCACCACTCGTCTCTTGCCTCTTGTGACGAGTGGAGATACGGTGATAGCCGGTCAGGTTGTAGCCCGCCTGGTCAACACCCAGACCGCGCAATTGGTGAATGAATATTCCGCCCTTTTTAAAGAAGCTGAAGAGCAATTGTCCCTTCTAAAACAGGGGCCGCGCCCGCAGGAAATTGAGCAAGCGCGCAATAATTTCAATGAAATGGAAGCGCAATTGAGACTTTCCACTCAGAACCTTCAGCGGATGAATGAAATGCTGGATAAAAACCTCATATCAAAACAGGCCTGGGAGGACGCTCAGGCCGATTCGATGATCTGGGATGCCCGCCATAAGGCAGCCCGAAGCAAGCTCTGGATGCTCAAAGCCGGCTCCCGTCCGGAAGAGATAAAAGCTAAGGAGGCTGAAATTGTTCGCCTCAAAAGCCAGATGGAGTTTCATTCGCAGAGACAGCAATCTTCGGAGATAAAGACCAGCATCAATGGTATCATCATCAGGGTCGATACCGGCGAGACAGTTTGCGAGATCGCCAATCTGGATACCATGGAAGCACGCATCACCCTCTCCGAAAAAGAACTGGCCGACATCACCGTGGGGCAAAAGGTGAAATTCAAAGTCCGCAGTTTCCCCGCGCTTAATTTTTATGGCGAGATATCTCGTATCAACAGCAAAGTGGAAATCGATGCCAAGGGCAACCGGATAGTGCAGGTTTCCTGCCGCATTCCCAATCAGGGTCACACGCTCAAGCCGGGAATGACCGGTGTGGCCAATGTCTATTGTGGTCAGCGGCCGATAAGTTACCATATTTACCGAAAATTCCTTCGGACCATTCGAACCGAGTTCTGGGACTGGTTTGATTGGCTCTAAATTTACTCCTAGAGTTGCGAATGTTTGGTCTCGCGGCATTGACTTCAGGTTCCGCATCAGCCGCTTACTTGACTTAACGGCTCCAGCGATATATTCTTGTTCAAAGATGTGGAAGATTTTGATGGACTTATGAGCAATAATCTCGTTCTCGAACTGGCCTCCAAGGGATATTGGCCGGCTGTTGCCAGAGAATACCTGGAACAGAAGAAATATTCGCGTGTTGTAGAGTTGTGTCAATTAAGGCTGAAAGAGAATCCCAACCTTCTTTCGGGGAGAATTATCCTTGCCAGGGCTTTTTATCATTCGGGGCAATATGAACAGGCCGAAGAGCAATTCTATCGGATTTTGCAGGTTGACTTCTCCAATCTGGTTGCCCTGAAGTATCTCGGGGACTTAAAATTCCGCGCCGCCGATGAGCCGACGGCCTTCTCCTACTATGAGCGGGTATGGAAGATAGATCCCCATACAAAGGGGCTGTGCTCATTTATTGAGGATGGCAGGGTCGAAGCGACTCGTGTTCTCCTCCTGAGAAAAGAGCCCGAGAAATCTGAAACTATCCGGGAACATTTGCGTCAAATTCCGTTTATAACGGAGACATTGGGGGATCTATTGCTGGCTCAGGGACATCCGCGTCTGGCAATGGAAGTATTCCGTGATCTGACCATGAGAACCGAAAATCCACGTTTGAGAGAGAAGCTGGATAAATCGCAGGAGCTTCTCAAGCATAAGGAAAAACAGGATGCATAAAGAAAGAATAGCAAAATTACAGGCTTACTTGAAAAAGGAAAATCTTGACGGTTTCATTGTCAACCGAGTGATTAATATCCGCTACTTGTGCGGTTTCAGCGGCTCCGCGGGTCTGATGATAATCAAGCCTCATCGGGCTTATTTCATAACTGACTTCCGCTACAAAGATCAATCCGCCCAGCAGGTTAAAGGGGCGAAAGTCACTATCTCCAAGGGCGATTGCATTTCCGCCCTAAAGGATTTGACAGAATTCCATGGCAAAAATCTTCGCTATGGCTATGAGGCTGATCATTTGATCTGCCATGACTTGAAGAGGATTCAGGATGGTTTGAAGGGGGTTCTGCTGATACCGACTACTGAGGCGGTCGAACAATTTTCCGTCGTCAAGGACAAGACCGAAATTGCCCTGATCCGAAAAGCAATTGAGATAACCGACACCGCTTTTGAACGGATTCTGGGATATCTGCGGCCAGGCCTGCGAGAGAACGAGGTATGTGCGGAGCTGGAATACCAAATGATGACTTTTGGTTCGGACAAGCCGGCCTTTGAAACTATCGTGGCCTCGGGATATCGCTCGGCACTGCCTCACGGAGTGGCCTCGGGTAAGAAAATTGCGAGGGGCGATTTCGTTACTTTCGACTTTGGCGCGTCTTACCGGGGGTATGTGGCCGATATGACCCGAACCGTGGTTGTCGGCAAAGCCACTTCACGCCAGAAAAAGATATATGGCCTCGTTTCCAGGGCTCAAGCCGCAGCGGTGAAGAAGGTTCGAGCCGGAGTTGAGGGAAAAGTTGTCGATAAGGCCGCCCGGGATATTATTGATAGAGCCGGGTATAATAAATATTTCGGTCATGGGATTGGGCATGGAATTGGGATTTATGTCCATTCTAAGCCCAATATGGGATCAAAAAGCAAGGAAACATTGAAAAAGGGGATGGTTGTTACGATCGAACCGGGTATTTATCTACCCGGCTGGGGTGGCGTTCGGATTGAGGATGACGTTCTGGTAACCACAACCGGTTGTATAGTCCTCAACAAGACCACAAAAAAGTTGTTGGAAGTATAATTTAAAGTGTTATCTTTTCGGGGTTATAAGCCCGACGAGGTTTGCTATGCGTGAGAAAACAATTAAGAGATTAATACGACTGGTTGAAGAGTCTGATATCGACCAGCTTGAAGTTACCGGGTGGGGAAGGACAGTTCGGATCACTCGCCGGCTGGGGAGCCGCAACGGCCACTCGGATCAATCCGCCGTTTTACAGACGTATGCCCCGCCTGCGCCTGCCCAGCAGGTTCCGGCGCCTGCGCCCTTACCGGCAGTGGAATCCAAGCCTCCTGATGCCGAAAAGAAATATGTAGAGATTAAGTCGCCTATGGTCGGGACATTCTATGCCTCCCCGGCGCCGGATGCCCCTCCCTATGTGAAGCTTAATCAGAAAATCTCGGTCGGTCAAGTGGTCTGCATTGTGGAAGCCATGAAGCTGATGAATGAGATTGAGTCTGAAGTTGCCGGAACCGTGACCAAGATTCTGATCGAAAATGCTCAGCCGGTGGAATTCGGACAAGTCCTCTTCCTGATCGACCCGGTAGGTTGATTATTTATTTTTTGCATCATAAGGAGGCAGGATTATGAACCTCAAGCAAATGCTGGTTGACATGCTGAACCGGAATGCGTCCGATCTTCACATCCGGGTCGGTATCCGTCCTCATACGATGAAATGGAAAATGTTGTCGGCCAGGTGCTCAACGAACAGCAGTTGGATCGTTTCCGCAAGAAAAATGAAATGGATTTGGCCTTATCGGTGGCCAAGCTGGGTCGTTTTCGTATCAATCTCTTTCGTCAGCGCGGGACAACCGGTATCGCCATCCGTGCCGTCAATACCAATGTGCCTACCTTTGAGGAACTCAATTTGCCGGATACGATCCGCAAGCTTTCTTTGGAGAGGCGCGGTCTGATCATCATTACCGGGACCACCGGTTCGGGAAAATCCACAACTCTGGCGGCCATGATTGAATATATGAACTCTAACCGTGATGATAACATTCTGACCATCGAAGACCCCATCGAATATATCTATCGGGATAAGAAATCCATTATCAGTCAAAGAGAGGTGGGAGCCGATACGGAGAGTTTCTCCAACGCTTTGCGCCATGCCTTTCGTCAGGATCCTGATGTCATTCTTCTGGGCGAGATACGCGATCTCGATACGATGTCGATTGCGCTTACAGCCGCCGACACCGGGCATTTGGTCCTGAGCACTTTGCATACTCTGAATGCCGTGGAAACTATCTCCCGCATTATCTCTTTCTTCCCGCCGCACCAGCATCAGCAGATCCGGCTTCTTCTTGGGGGAACCCTGAAAGCGATCGTCTGCCAGAGGTTGTTGGCCCGATGTGATATGGCCGGACGCGTTCCCGCACTGGAAGTACTGATTTCCACGGGGGCTGTCAAAGATTATATCATTAATCCCGAGAAAACGGCTGGAATACATGATTTGGTCGAACAGGGTGGGCAGTACGGGATGATTACTTTCGATCAATCGATTATGAATTTGTATAAATCCGGCATGATATCATTTGAAGAAGCCATGAACCAGTGCACTAATCCGGATGACTTCGACCTGCGCGTCAAGGGCATCACGGGAGCCTCGGAACGCTGGCAGTCTGCCGGCGCCGAAGAGGAGAGTGACGTTCAGAAGTTTTAGTGTGTTGTATAATGTGATTTATTATGAAAAGGATTATTCTTGTTCAATAAGATATTAATAGCCAACCGGGGCGAAATAGCCCTTCGAGTGATACGCGCCTGCCGCGAACTGGGCATAAAAACGGTCGCCGTTTATAGCGAGGCCGATCGAGCCTCCCTGCATGTCCGTTTTGCCGATGAGGATGTCTGTATCGGTCCGGCGCCGTCGGCTTCAAGTTATCTTGATGCCAAGCGGATTATTTCCGCCGCCGAAGTAACCAATGCCGATGCCATTCATCCGGGATACGGCTTTCTGGCGGAAAATGCCGATTTTGCGGAAATCTGCGAATCCTGCGGTATAACTTTTATCGGGCCGAAACCGGAGATGATCCGGAAAATGGGTAATAAGAATATCGCCAAACAGATGATGCGGAATGCAGGTATTCCGGTTATCCCCGGTTCCGAAGGAATTGTAAAAGATATCGATGAAGCACGTTCTGTGTCCGCCGAAATCGGCTATCCGGTTATGGTCAAGGCGGTGGCAGGCGGCGGCGGGCGGGGAATGCGCTACTGTCTCGATGAGACCGAATTGGAAACCAATTTCTCCATGGCCCGGGCTGAAGCCGAAGTGGCTTTCAAAAATCCTGATGTCTATATCGAGAAAGCTATTGTCCGACCCCATCATGTGGAAATACAGCTAATGGGGGATTCCTTCGGAAATATCATTCATTTCGGCGAGCGTGATTGCAGTATTCAGAGAAGACATCAAAAACTGGTTGAGGAATGCCCGTCACCCATCATTACTCCTGAAATGCGGGCTATCATGGGACGCACGGCTGTCTTGGGCGCCGCCAACATTCAATATCTGGGCGCCGGGACAATCGAGTTTCTGGTCGATGCCGATCTCAATTTCTATTTCATGGAGATGAACACCCGCATTCAGGTAGAGCATCCGATTACCGAAGAAGCCACCGATATTGACCTGGTGAAAGAACAGATCCGGGTGGCGGCCGGCGAAAAGCTGAGCTATCGTCAGGAGGATGTCATATTAAAATGGCATGCCATCGAATGCCGCATAAATGCCGAGGACCCGGAAAAGGATTTCCGCCCGACTCCGGGTGAGATTACATCGTTTCATGTACCCGGCGGACATGGTATCAGAGTTGATACCGCGGCCTATGCCAAATATATCATTCCTCCTTTCTATGATTCGATGATCGCCAAACTGATCGTTCGCGCTCAAACCCGCCGCCAGGCAATTGAGAAAATGAAATATGCGCTGGAGGAATTTATTATAGAGGGTATCCCCACCACTATCGGATATCATAAAAGGATTTTCAATCATCCTGATTTCATCGCCGGCAATTTCGACACCTCGTTTATTCAGAAGCTGAGCGAGGAAAAGAAAGAAGCCTTATCAGAGTCAACTAGGGCTGTCAATGGAGATAAATAACATTGGAGGTGCAGTTTGAATTTTCCTTCCGAATTAAAATACACCGCTGAACATGAGTGGGTTAAAGTAGAAGGCAAAGTCGCCGCAGTCGGGGTCACCGAGTACGCCCAGGGAGAGTTGGGGGATGTCGTTTTTGTCGAGCTTCCCGCGGTCGGTACTGTGGTCAAAGCGATGCAGCCTTTTGGAACCATTGAAGCGGTCAAGGCCGTCTCCGAGCTTTTTTCGCCTGTCTCGGGGAAAGTCGTCGAAATTAACGCCGAACTGGAAAATGATCCAATGGCGGTCAACCGTGACCCATACGGCGGCGGCTGGATGATCAAAATCGAAATGAACGACCCCGGCGAATTGGATAAACTTCTGCCCGTCTCGGAATACCGCAAACTAGTCGAATAGGATTCTGCTCCAAGATTAATATGCCATACATACCCAATACCGACGACGATCGTCGGATTATGCTGGATAGGGTCGGGGCCAAAAATATCGATGATTTATTCGCGCCGATTCCCGAGAATCTTCGCGTGAAAAGGCCTCTGAATCTTCCCGAGCCGCTTTCCGAAATGGAATTGGTTCGCGAAATTGAGGCCATCTCGATTAAGAATCGTTCCGACCTGGTCATTTTTGCCGGCGGCGGTGTTTATGATCATTTCATTCCTGCCGCAGTCGATACTATAATCAATCGTCCCGAATTCGTGACGGCGTACACCCCCTATCAGGCCGAAGTTGCCCAGGGGACGCTGCAGGTGATTTATGAGTTTCAGACTCATATCTGCCGCCTGACCGGAATGGATGTGGCCAATGCCTCGATGTATGACGGCGCCAGCGCCGCCGCCGAAGCGGTCCACCTCGTTCTGGCCCGTACCAAGAGAAATCGTATCATTATATCCGAGACAATCAGCCCCTTCTTCCGCGAAGTGATTAAAACCTACCTTTCCGGCCAGAACGCCGAGATAGTACTTATTCCTCAAAGCGGTGGGGTAACTGATTTCAATCGTCTGAAAGATGCTATCACCGGGCAAACCGCCGGAGTTCTTCTGGCTCAGCCGAATTTTTTAGGAATGCTTGAGGATATTGAAGCGGCCGCGGAGATGATTCATAAAGCCGGCGGATATCTGATTGCCGCCGCCGATCCGATCGCCGCCGCGCTTCTCAAGACCCCGGCGGCATGCGGAGCCGATATCGTCATCGGCGAGGGACAGCCTCTGGGGATTCCTCTCAATTTCGGCGGTCCGCTGTTGGGATTTTTCGCCGTCAAGAAGGAATTGGTGCGTTCCATTCCCGGGCGTCTTGCCGCCAGGACGCTCGACGAAGAAGGCAAGACCGGTTTTGTTCTGACTCTGCAGACACGCGAGCAGCATATCCGGCGCGACAAAGCGACATCAAATATCTGTACCAATCAGGCTCTTTGCGCCACAACCGCCACCGTTTACCTGTCGCTCATGGGGAAGACGGGCCTGAAAAAAGTCGCCCTTCTTTCCATGGATAAAACCCATCGCGTGGCTGATATGCTTTCCGCCATTCCCGGTTACGCTCCCTATTTCAAGGGAAGTTTCATCAGGGAACTGGCCGTAAAGACACCCGTTCCGGCCAAAGAGGTGGTTGAAAAAGCCATTGATAAATATGGTGTCCTGCCCGGCATCGATCTCGGAAGATATTATCCGGGTTTGACTGACGGTTTGCTGATTGCTGTGACCGAAAAGAGAACCGATGAGGAAATAGAGTTGCTTGTGAAAGCTCTGCGCGAGCTTTGAGGCATAAGTCGTCCATCTAAAGACTGCCGCTCGCAGGGATAAGTATAATAAGGATATTTAATATTCATTAAATGATTGGAGAGGAAATGAGGAAGAGTTTGAGAATTCTGACCGCTTTAGCCGGGGCATTGATCATAATGAGTTTGGTTACGCTTTCCGGTTGCGGCAAGAAAGAGGCCCCGGTTCCGATTGGCCCGGCGAAAATTGATTTTGCCACCAGTTATGACCAGGCGCTAAAACTTGCCCAGGAGAAAAATCAGAAGATCCTGATCGATTTCTATACCGACTGGTGCACCTGGTGCAAGAAGCTGGATACCGAGACTTATGTTGATACGATGGTTGTCGCCATGTCGGGGAATATCGTTTTCACCAGGATAAATGCCGAGGTGGATACAGCCACTGCGCGGAAGCATTCGGTCAAAGCATATCCTACAATAGTCCTCCTCAATAGCGATGGCACCGAAATCGACCGCATTGCCGGATTCCTGCCCGGGCCCGATTTTGTTGAAACCGTTAATAATTACTTGAATGATATTCAGACGCTGAACTACTATTTGAGGATGGCAGCGGCCGGGGAAACCACGGAACTCAATTTCCGCATCGGCGAAAAATATCAGTACCGCGGAATGGTTGCGGAAGCTGAAAATTATTATGGCAAAGTCATTGCCGCCGATCCCGACAATAAGGAAGGGCGGAGCGACAGCGCCATGATGGCTCTGGCAGAAATGAAAATGCAGGCCAAAATGTATGAAGAAGCAATCGCCCGCTTCGCCGAGGTGATGAAGAAATTCCCCGGCCAGAGCATCGCATCCGACGCCGAAATCATGACCGCCATCGTTTATCGCGAGAAGGGCGATACCGCCATGGCCATTAAGTCTTTTGAGGGGTTTATTAAGAATAATCCGGCCAGCCCAGACACCGCTTACGCCCAGAAACAGATATTGAAGCTCAAAAACCCCGCCCCTGTCGAGGGAGGCAAATAACCGGATAGAACGCTGATATAATATGGACAACAAGGTTTTGATTTATGAAAAGTCTCGGCCGGGACGAGAGGGATCGCCTTTGCCTCCGACCGGCCGTGATGAAAAGGATCTTCTCAATCTGATTCCCGCCAAATATCGTCGGGAGCAGGATGCCCCGCTTCCCGAGGTGACGGAAGGCGAGATGGTGCGCCATTATATCGGGCTCTCCATAAAGAACCATCATATCGATAAGGGATTTTACCCCCTTGGGTCGTGTACTATGAAGTATAATCCCAAGGTGAATGATAAAATGGCTTCGCTGCCCGGATTTGTAAATCAGCATCCGCTGGCCCCGTGCCGCACTGCCGCAGGTTCGCTCCAAATCATGTATGAGTTGGAGCAATATCTTATGGAAATCTCCGGATTTGATGCCGTTTCCTTGCAGCCGGTGGCCGGCGCTCAGGGAGAATTCACCGGGCTTTTGATTGTCCGGGCTTATCATCGGGACCAGGGGAATATCAGAAAGAAGGTTCTTATCCCTGATTCCGCCCATGGAACCAACCCCGCCTCGGTAACGATGGTCGGATATGAAACGGTGCAAATTAAATCGAACGAGAACGGCATAATTTCTCCGGAAACAGTGGCCGCCGCGATTGACAGCGATACGGCCGCTCTGATGCTGACCAATCCCAATACTCTCGGGCTGTTTGAATCGGAAATCGAAAAGATTGCCGAGATCGTTCACAAGGCGGGCGCTCTCCTCTATATGGATGGCGCAAATCTCAACGCCCAGTTGGGAATTGTCAGGCCGGGGAAGATCGGCTTCGATATCCTGCACTTCAATCTCCATAAAACTTTCTCCACTCCGCACGGTGGCGGTGGGCCGGGAGCGGGAGGAGTCGGAGTTGTGGCCAAACTGGCGCCATTTCTGCCGGTGCCCGTCATTGGAAAAAATCCGCAGGAGAATGACCGCCTCTTTCTCGATTATAATCGCCCCAAATCGATCGGCCGGGTGCATACCTTCTATGGGAATTTTGCCAACTGCATTCGAGCCTATACCTATATCAGAGCGCTTGGAGCCGGAGGATTGCGGCGGGTTTCCGACAACGCCGTCTTGAATGCCAACTATCTTAAGGCCCTTCTTAGGAATGACTTTGACATTCCCTATGACCGAACCTGCCAGCATGAATTTGTTCTTTCCTGCAATCGGCAGAAGAAGGCAGGCGCCAGGGCCCTTGACTTGGCCAAGCGATTATTGGATTACGGCTTCCACGCTCCCACGGTCTATTTCCCGCTGATTGTACCGGAAGCATTTATGATTGAACCGACTGAAACCGAAAGCCGCGAGACTCTCGAGGCTTTTGCCAGGGCTTTGATCGCCATCGCCGGAGAAGCCCAATCCGATCCCGAAAAACTGCATCATGCGCCCTTTACCACGCCGGTTCGGCGGCTCGATGAAGTAAAAGCCGCGCGGGAGCTTGATGTCTGCCATAAGGGATGACCGAACGAATTGACTTGATTATTGCCGCCGATGGCTTTTATTAAGCCGTCGGCGGATTTTTTTATGATAAAGTTCGACCATGTGACATATATCTACCCTGACGGTACAAAGGCAATTGATGATTTGACTCTCACCATTGCTTCCGGCGAGAGAGTCGCCCTTATCGGCAACAATGGCTCCGGGAAAACCACTTTTGCCCTGCTGATCAACGGTATTTTGAAACCGACCTCGGGTGAAATCAGAGTGTGCGGGCTGGATCCATCTGTTGAGCAGGACAGCCGGCATCTTAAGCAGATTGTCGGTATGGTTTTTCAGAATCCGGACAATCAGCTCGTATCCACCACCGTGGAACGCGAGGTTGCTTTCTCCCTGGAGAATCTGAATGTCGAACAACCGAAAATTGCCGAGAGGGTCGACCGGTCGCTGGAGTTTTTTGGATTGTCGCATATGCACCGCTGGCTCACCTCGGGACTCTCCGGCGGAGAAAAGCAGAAACTGGCTTTAGCCGCGGTCATGATTTCTGAGCCGGAGATTCTGGTGCTTGATGAACCGGGCTCCTATCTGGATGAATCGGGGAAGAAACTCCTCGGCGCCGCAGTTAGAAAGCTTCTCGAACATAAGTCAGACCTGACTGTTCTCCGCATAACACAATACGATTATGTAGCTGAGGAATACGGTAGGGTCATTGTCTTCAGGGAAGGCGGAGTCTTGGCGGATGGAAGCCCACAGGAAATATTCTCACAGGTCGCGCTCTGCCTGTCCGTCGGGCTTGATGTCCCCTTGAGGTACCGAATAAAAGCCGAGATCGGTTTTCCGAAAGACAAACCTATGGTTGAAAGCATCAACCAGGGGCTTGCGGAAAAGCCTAAAGGAATCTCGCTCAAATCGGTCTGGTTTACCTATGGTAATCGAAAAGACAATGCTCTATTCCAGGGAATTAATCTTTCTATTGAGAGCAATTGCATCTATGGTCTGGTCGGCTGTTCCGGAAGCGGCAAGTCAACCCTTATCCAGCTTCTGGCCGGTCTTCTCAAGCCGGATAAGGGAACGGTGCAATACAGCAACTTTAAGCCTGGTCCCGGCGCGGTGGCGATTTCGTTCCAGCACCCTGAAAGACAGTTTTTTCTTCCCACCGTTGACAGGGAGATAAAATTTGCGGCGGAAAATCTGCACCTTCCGGAAATAGATGCGCTGGCCGATGACAGTTACCGGCTGATCGGGCTGACCAGGGAAAAATTCGCCGGGCGTGATCCGTTCACTCTTTCGGGCGGGGAGAAACGGCGGCTGGCCTTCGGCACCATCCTCTCTTTGACACCCGCATTTATCTTCTTCGATGAGCCGACGTGCGGCCTTGATGCTGATGGCGTCGCGCGTTTTGTGGAAATGGTCGGAAAATTGCGGAGCAAAGGAATCGGTATAATAATCATATCCCATTATGGGAATATTATCCTCCAGCTGACCGACAGGATTATCGCCCTGAAAGACGGAGCCATAGAATGCATGACAGGCAAAAAGGATTTTTTTCGCTGGCATGATTATTCCGCTTATCTCTCTTGTCCTGAAATAATCTCATATCAGAACGAGCAACTGGGCAAATGGCGCTTTTTAACCGAATCCGAACTGGCCTCTATCATCACATAAGCACAAACCTTATCAACTTCAGCGACAAAGGCTTAAGGCATAAGGCTGACAATTTGCTTTATCTCCGAAAATATCGCTTGACGAAACCCCGAATTTGAATATTATCGCATTGATTTTAACCTTTTAAGGCCGCACGAGAGGCGGCTAAAGGAAAAAATGAAAGTCCTCGCTCAGTCATCATCTTGGGCTTCTCAAGAGTACAGAAGTTTCATTTTCTCCTTTAATTCTGCGGTTGACACTATTTTGCTTTATAGGAGGTAATTTGACCAAAGAGAAAATCGAAACCTTGATGGATGAAAAGGATATCGCCCGCGCTATTATCCGCATCTCCCATGAGATTCTGGAAAAAAACAGCGGCGCTGAGACGCTGGTTTTGATCGGTATCCTGAACCGCGGGGCCGATATTGCCAAACGGGTAGCCGATAGGATTAAGGAAATCGAAGGAATAGAGATTCCGGTCGGCCTTATGGATATTAACCTTTATCGTGATGATGTCCATTCCAAGCTCGATCAGCCGGTGATTCAGCGAACCGAAATCCTCTTCGATGTGGTTGACCGTAATGTCATTCTGGTGGACGATGTTCTTTTCACCGGCCGCACCATCCGTGCCGCTCTCGACCAGATCATTGATTTCGGCCGTCCCCGCTCGATACAGCTGGCCGTTCTCATCGACCGCGGCCATCGCGAACTTCCCATCCGGCCCGATTTTGTCGGCAAGAATATCCCGACCTCAAAAGATGACCGGGTCCTGGTCCGCCTCATGGAAAAGGATGGTCAGGAAATAGTAGTAGTGGCCAAATCCGGTATGAAAAAGAGCCCTTCCGAAATCAAGAAAGCCTTGAAATCGGGCAAGAAAGGGGGTAAGAAGTAATGCAATTGCGTTCACGCCATCTTCTGGGGTTGGAGGACGCGACAGCCGAGGAGATCACTCTGATTCTCGACACGGCCGAAACATTTCGCGAAATCATCGAGCGCCCCATAAAGAAAGTCCCCACCCTGCGCGGCATCACGGTTCTTAATCTCTTCTATGAGCCATCCACCCGCACCCGGATTTCATTCGAACTGGCGGAAAAACGGCTCTCGGCTGATACGGTCAGCTTCACGCCGGGGACCTCCTCGGTCAAAAAGGGCGAAAGCCTGCGGGATACGGTGCAAAATATCGAAGCGATGAAAATCGACATGGTTGTTGTCAGGCATTCTTCATCCGGCGTCCCATATTTCCTGACACAGTGCACCCAATCAAATATCATTAATGCCGGCGATGGCGCACATGAGCATCCTACTCAGGCCCTGCTGGATATGTTTACCATCCGTCGCAAATATAAAAAACTAAAAGACCTGCGCGTTGTCCTCGTCGGCGATATCAAGCATTCCCGTGTGGTTCGCTCTAATATCTGGGGATTGAAGACGATGGGAGCGTCCGTGGCCGTCTGCGGTCCATCCACACTCCTTCCTTTTGAGGTGGAAAAATTCGGGGTCGATATTTTTACCGATCTGGATAAGGCGATTGACGGCGCTGATGTTGTTAACATCATGCGGATTCAACTGGAGCGGCAGCAGGCAGGTTTATTCCCTTCCCAGCGGGAGTATACGAATCTATTCGGAATGACCAGAGAACGTCTGCAACTTCTCAACAAGAACTATACTATCATGCACCCCGGGCCGATAAACCGCGGCGTGGAAATCACCAACGAGGTGGCCGACGGCGATTCCTCGGTTATTCTCGAACAGGTAACCAACGGACAGGCGGTTCGTATGGCCGTGCTCTTTCTGCTCTCGGGAAAAAAGGAGGAGGAATAAATGAAAACTCCCATATATGATATGTTAATAAAGGGGGGACTGGTAATCGACCCGGCGCTCGGTTTCGGTCAGGAGGCGGCCATTTTTGTGAAGGATGGCAAAATAGCTGCGATTGTTAAAGAATCGGATGTCTCCCCAAAAGATATGGCTTCAATACCCGTTGAAAATGTTGTTGATGCCTCCGGAAAACTGGTGGTCCCGGGCTTGATCGACATGCACGTGCATTTGCGGGAACCGGGGCGTGAAGATGAAGAGACGATTATTACCGGCTGTCAGGCGGCGGCCGCTGGAGGCTTCACCTCCATCTGCTGTATGCCCAACACCAACCCGACCATCGATCATCAGGAAACGGTCAAATTTGTCCTTTCGCGGGCGGAGCAGGCTGATGCCCATGTCTATGTCGTCGGCGCTATCACCAAGATGCTCAAAGGAGAGGAACTGGCTGAAATCGGCGATCTGGTCAACGCCGGCGCGGTGGCCATCTCGGATGACGGCAACTATGTGCAGAATCCCGAAATCATGCGCCGGGCGCTGGAATACGCTCGGATGTTTGGTATCCCGATTATCTCTCATGCCGAGGACTATTTCCTCTGTGCCAATGGCGTGATGAATGAATCATATCAATCGACCCGCCTGGGAATGAAAGGCCGCCCGGGGGTTGCCGAAGAGATCGCTGTCTTACGCGATATCAAACTGTGTGGCTTTACCGGCGGTCGGCTTCATATCGCTCATATCACTACGGCTGGCGCGGTCAAGGCTGTCAGGCAGGCCAAGGCCGATGGCATTGATATTACCGCGGAGGCTTGCCCGCATCATTTCACACTGACCGACGAGGAAATCGGCAAGGAGTTCAACACCAATCTGCGGGTCAACCCGCCCATACGGACGCAAAAAGACGTTGAGGCGGTTATCGAAGGATTGATCGACGGGACCATCGATTGCATCGCCTCCGACCATGCCCCGCACGCCGATGAGGAAAAGGATGTTGAATTCGACCAGGCTCCTTCGGGAATGATTGGGTTGGAAACAACCCTCGGACTCGTGAAAATCGCTCTGATTGACAAAGGATATCTTTCCTGGGCCGATGCCGTCAGGAAAATGACCTACAATCCGGCCCGGATCCTCGGTCTGCCGGCTGGTACGCTGGAAGTCGGCACCGCCGCCGATATTACCGTAATAGACCCCGAGAAAAAATGGACGGTCAAGAAAGAGAATTTCCGCTCCAAGTCGAAAAATTCTCCTTTCATCGGCTGGAAATTATCCGGCAAAATCGATATCACTATACTGGGCGGACGAATCGTTTATCGGAATAAATAATACCGGCCCGGAATGCTGAATCCTCTTTTCGATGGAGCATCATTCCGGGTTTACTATTATTCCCGTGAAGAGAATTGCGCCGGTGCGATCGTCACGAATGGCGCAGAAAAACGGACGGTCAACCACCATCCGGAATTTCTGAGACTCGTCGCCATAAGCTGATGTCATTTCCATGCGGACGGAGGTGACCGCCGCGGCTTCAGTCCCCTCTTCATTCACTTCAACAAAGGTTTTTTGCAGCACCTCGCTGATAAATACCCTTTCCTCAGATGATATATTATACATCGCGGAAAAGTCGGCTCTATCCGGATCGAAGGCTACTCCCATCCCCATCAATTTAAGAATGTCATTCAGGTTTTTCCCATATTCCAGTTTGAATCGCGGCAGAATAATTTCCCCTTCCCGCAAATAAAGCCGACTGAGCCAGTCTTGCCACTTTTCAGCGGAAAGATCGTTGACAAAAGCTCGGAAATCTGTGTCGCCGCTCGGAAGGAAAATATACATTGCCAGGCGGTCATTGCCGTAGGGGAGACGGATGCCCTGAAAATCCCCGTCTTCATAATATTGAAATTCACCCTCCTGGGACATCATCGGGATTTTTTTAGATCCTTTATTCAGAAGATAGAAATCCCGTTCAGCGGTATTGGCACGGTCGAACTTATATTTCCACATCCCCTTAAAATAGATAGCATTGATAAGGAACATGATGTCATCAGGTTTCACCTCTTGCACTATCTCTTTGATTTTATCATTGGTTTTCTCGGAAACCCAATTGTTAATAGCGGGGGCGTCAGTCAAGGGCCGAAGCTCGGCATCATATGTTTTTCTAACCAGATCAAAGAAATCCTGCCTGAATTTCAATCCTGCCCTGGCCCAGATAGAATTGGCGATACTTAGTTGCACCGTCGGGTCGGAATCTTTCATTGATGATGTCAAATCCTGAATGCTTTTATTCGTGGCCGCCCGGTCAAGTCCTTCGAAAGCCAGAACCTTTTCCATGGCCGTCCGGGTTTCGCCGCTCGCGCCATTGTAAGTCATGGCCAGGGCCAGCATGGCGCTCAACGGTGACACAAAAATGTTCTTCCCAAAATCGCCCTTTGTGATTTCTGAGATGAAATTGAACGAGAAGTTCAGTTGCCGCTCCATGAAAAGAGTGTCGTTAGCGGCGGCCTTGGACATATTCGACGGGCGACCAGATTGGGCCTGCAAAGCTGGCCCCGGCACAAACATCAGCAAAATGCCGATCGCCGCCATAGTGATTTTTCCGTTCATTCTATTCCTCCTGATAAATGGCTACTGCTTTGACATTATTACAAAGAGGCAGCCATTTTCTTCCCGATTGCAGCAAGAAAGGGACTTCCTAAAGAAGTTTATAGGTCAATCCAAGCGCAAGCGTCTCTTTGAGCCGTCCCCTGAGGCTTATCTGCTTGTCATACTGCAGCTGAGTATAGAAAGTCATTTGCAGATATTTCGAAAGGGATGCCGTCAGGCTATTCTCCCAGTTAATGTCGATTGCTTTCCAATAATCCGCTTCCGGTGTCCCTATAAAATCATTTTTCTTTGAGAAGAAGACCGCCTTGTAAAGCGACAATTTCCCCACGTATCCTACCTTGTCGCTCAAAACCAGCCTGACATCGGTAACCGATTCTATGCCGCCATCGGTGGTGGTTCTGGCTTTGGTTGTCGAGGAGTCGGGGAGCTGAAGCACTCGATCGATATTCTGTTTGAAGGCAAAACCAAGACGGCTCAAAATATCATCCTTGTCCTTCTTTAATATTTGCCGTGCCAGACCGGCCGATTCGGTCAGCAGCATCGGGTTGATATATCGTTTGTGGGCGTCAACGGAAGCGTCAAGGAATTGGCTTTCAAATCGCACTGCGGCATAGGGGTTGACAAACGCCTTGATGGTGAATAGCCCGACTGATTCCAGATCGAATTTGTCGGTCGACTTGGTCGGTTTGGCCCATTTCTTCGTGTCTTTGTCCTGGCTCAGGGTTTGCCCGAAGGCCAGCTTGATCGTATTCTTGAGATTGAAAATCGACGACATCTGCCGGTTGAAAATTCCGTTGGCGTTGGCCGTCCAGCTGACATTGCTCGCCTCGCCCCCGGTCCAACTGTCGGAATAACTGCTCTGAGTCGTGTTCAGATTCAAATCAAGCGACTTCTCCCATCCGGCTGCTGCTCCGGTGCTCGTCACTAGAAGAAAGGTGCACATGGTGAACAGAAATGATGTCATAACTACTTTCATAGAAAACCTCCTGCATATTTTGCTTAACCTACGCAATTGAATTTCCATATTGCAACGAATATATTTCGGCCGGCGCTTCCCGTCAAATGTTATTGACATTCTCCTTCCAAAAAAGTAAGCTGATTCGATGGCAGAAATGAGACTCGATTCCGATATTCAGTATCTGAAGGGGGTTGGACCTCGTCGGGCGGCTGCTCTATCCCGGGTGGGCATTATTTCACTTCGAGATCTGCTTCATTTCCTCCCCCGCCGCTATATCGATCGCACCACGATAACCTCCGTCGGGGCTCTGAAAGCAAATATGAATGCCACGATTGTGGGCAAAATACTGGGGAAAGGGATACTGAAAGGAAAGCGATCCCGGCTCGAAGTTGTCATTGGCGATGAGACCGGGTATGTGGCCATGATCTGGTTCGCGGGGTACCACTACCTTGAAAAGGCTTTCAATAAGGGGGAAATCTATGCTGTGACCGGGCCGGTGACTTATTTCCAGCAGTTGCAATTTGTACACCCCGAAGTGGAGCGGATTGAGGATGAGGAAGGAGAGTTGATTCATACCGGGAGAATCGTTCCGGTTTATCCCTCAACGGCGGAACTGAAGGAAGCTGGTCTATCCGGACGGGTAATGCGGCAGATTATAAATCGCGCGCTGGAGCTTATGGCCGATAAGTTGCCCGATTTCCTCCCTGAAGTATATTGCAGCAGGTATCAGCTTATGCCGATAGCCTCCGCCCTTCGGCAGATCCATTATCCCGATGCCATCGAGAAGGCTGAGAGCGCCCGCAGGCGGCTCGCTTTTGATGAGATTCTGGAATTGCAGTATCTGATTTTGAATGCCCGGAAGCATTACACCGCTGTCAAGAAGAAACAGAAATGCGGCGGCGCCGGGAAAAAGGTTGCGACTTTTCTATCAGGACTGCCGTTTCGACCGACGTCTGATCAGGAGGCCGCCGTCCAAGAAATTTTTCACGATATGGAATCGGAGCGCCCGATGCATCGCCTGCTTCAGGGGGATGTCGGCTGCGGGAAGACCGTCGTGGCGCTTCTGGCCGCGATACATGCCGCCGAGTACAACATGCAGACCGCTTTTATGGCCCCCACCGAATTACTGGCGGAACAGCATTACCGTAACTGGCGGGAGCCTCTTCAAAAGATGGGAATTAACTCGACTCTTATTATTGGTGGATTGAACAAAAAGCAAAGACAGGAGAGTGAGGAGGAAATTCTGAGCGGTCGGGCCGCGGTTGCTTTCGGCACCCACGCCGTTCTTGCGGAGCCGGTCAGGTTCGATAATCTGGGGCTGGTTATAATTGATGAGCAGCATCGCTTCGGTGTCATGCAAAGAGGAAAATTGATTGGAAAGGGGGCGCATCCCGATGTTCTGGTGATGACGGCGACCCCCATCCCGCGCACGCTGGCCCTGACTCTCTATGGAGATCTGGATATAACTTCGATAAAGACCATGCCGCCGGGGCGAAAACCGTGCAAGACATTCTGGCGTACGGCTGCCTCCCGCCCGGAAATTTACACTTTTCTCCGTACCAAATTGGCTGAGAATGAACAGATATTTGTCATCTATCCGCTGGTGGAGAAATCGGAGAAACTCGATCTACAGGCCGCCGAAGAGGAATACAAGCGGCTCAAGGATGAAGTATTCACGGATGTTGGGGTAGGGCTTGTCCACGGACGTTTGAAAAAAGATGTCAGGGAAAAGACTATCAAGGAATTTCGCGAAGGCAAAATCAAGATTCTGGTGGCTACCACGGTCATAGAAGTAGGCATTGATATTCCCGCCGCGTCCATTATGGTGATTGAACATGCCGAACGATTCGGTCTCTCCCAGCTCCACCAACTGCGCGGCCGGGTCGGCAGGGGAGAGAAACGCGGGATGACCATCGCCGTTGCAACTCCCCCCTTGAGTGAACTGGCCCGTCAGCGGCTGGAAATGTTTCAGGAATCGAGTGATGGCTTCCGGATTGCGGAAGCCGATTTAAAATTACGCGGTCCGGGGGAATTCTTCGGCACCCGACAGCATGGCCTTCCGGAGCTGAAAATCGCCGATCTGGCGGTTGACACCGACCTGCTTCCCGTTACCCGTAAAATCGCCATTCATCTTTTGGCTGACGACAAAAAGCTTGACATAAGCGAGAGGAACCTGTTAACCTATCTGGCGGAGAAAGGCGGTTTTCGCCAGACTCTTACCCGATTCGGGTAGAAGAACTGTAACCAGGGAGCATGGAATGACTGATTCCGACTCAAAGATCAATGTCAATTTCTTTCAATTGGTGCTTTCGCTCCAGATTGCCGCCGTGCAACAGATGGGCAAAATCGTTTCACCGATTACCGGCAAAATCGAGCGTAATCTGGACCAGGCCAGGACCAGTATTGATATGCTCGAAATGCTCTCGGAAAAAACCAGAAACAACCTCAGTAAAGAAGAAGAGCAATTTCTCTCTAATATTCTCTTTGAGTTGCGGATGAATTATGTGGATGAGTGCCGCAAGCCGGAGCCGTCCCCCGAAAAACAGAGCGATAACAAACCCGAAGAGAAGAACTAAGTTATATATTCGGGGTGGTCCTGACTCTTTCTTCCGAACCTTTTGCCTTGAATTTTCAGCGAAAACAGCTATATTGTATTAATGAGCATGTCCGACCGTCTCGCCATATTGCCGGAAGCTGCTATCGCGCTCTTGAAAGAGAAATTTGGAGAAGCCATCAAGATCGATTGGCCGCTTCACAGCTACAGTACCTTTGGGACTGGTGGTCGCGCCGGATTATTTATGGAGGTGGAAACTCCCGATCAGTTATCTCTTCTTCTGCATACCGTCCGGGAACTCAACATCCCCCATTTTATGCTGGGCGGAGGTTCAAATATTCTCATCTCGGATAAGGGATACCGCGGTCTTATCATAAGGAATTTGATTAAAGGATTGAAAGTCGAGGGAGCGACTATCAGCTCAGGGGCCGGGGAGAGCCTTAATGACCTGGTCAGTTTTGCCGCCGAGTGTGGTCTGACCGGCCTTGAATTTGCTACTGGAATATGGGGTACTGTAGGCGGAGCTATTTATGGCAACGCCGGTGCCTATGGAGCCGAGATAGGGACTTGTCTTGATTCGGCACAAGTTATTGACAAACAAGGTAATATGAGAACTGAGACAGCCTCATATTTTGAATTCAGCTATCGCATTTCGAAATTGAAAAGTACCGGAGAGTTTATTGCGAGCGCAAAGTTTGCACTGAAAAAAGGCGATAAGGCACTCATTCTGAGCCGGATCAACGAAATAATGGAGACCCGAAAGGCCAAACTGCCGCTTGACAAAAGGTCGGCCGGGTGTTTTTTTAAGAATGTCGTGGATAAGAACCGTCCTTATGGTAAGATACCGGCGGGACAGCTTTTGGAAGAGATTGGCGCTAAAGAGATTACTGTCGGCGGCGCCCGGGTCTCGGAAGAGCATGCCAATATTCTTATTAATGAAGGCACCGCAACCTCTGAAGAAATTTGGCGTCTGGCCGAAATATTAAAAAGACATGTTAAGGATAAATTCGGTATAGTGTTGCAGGAAGAAATCGTTTTTCTTGGAGAATTTCAGGAGGAAAGTTTATAGAGTAATTTCTAAAGATGTAAAATTGACCGTTAAGTTTTTGGTCCTGTTACGCTCAAGCGATTCACATATTTAGCGCTTCTTGCCCTGCTTCTCTGGCCGAACCTTTCTCATTCGACCCAGCCGGGATTTTATTTCAATCTTAATTATCCCCAATCATATATTTCGGGTTTTCCGGGTGCGGAACCAAAATTCATTGCCAGCATGAGTGAGCGACCTTTACCGAAATTCGCCCGCCCTTATTCGACCCCGTTGCGCGTCGCCCGCTCTGATTTTGAAAATAACACTCTCACTTTCACCGGCCATTACTATAAATCCGGAGAGTATGCTTACGAATATACCCCGCGGTCGGTTGATGCCCGGGCTTTTCTGGATTACCGCCGGCAACTGACCCTGAGCCAGAAACTGCAGGAGAGCAGCTCTCGAGCCTTATCCAAGGAACAGAGGCAGAAAGAGGGCGGGCTTCTTTCCCTTAATATTCCGCTGAAATCAAAAGCGATTGAATCTCTTTTTGGTGAGGGGGGCGCGGGGCTTAAGGTTTCGGGATATCACCTCATTTCTTTTTCCGGACGATCCACATGGGATGATCGGGCTTCCAGCGGTGGCTTTCGCCAGAATAAATTCCCTTCACTGAATATGGAGCAGATATCCCGTTTTGATATCAATGGAACTATCGGCACCAAGATTTCGGTTTCTGTCTCTCAGGATTCCAAAACCGATATCCCTCTGGCCAACCGCATTATTCTAAGATACAAAGGCGATGAGGATGATGTCATTAAGAGCATCGAGGCCGGCAATACGACTCTCTCCCTGCCCAATACTCAATTCGTGGGGTATTCCTCTCGTATTCAGGGATTATTCGGCATTAAGACCGCCGCCCAGCTGGGAAATCTTACCCTGACGGCCATCGCCAGCCAGGAAAAAGGAACCACCGAGCGAAACTCCCTGACCGCCGGCGCCAGTGCCAAAAAGGAATATATCCGCGACTATCAATATGCCAACGGCAAAATTTATGATCTGGGCCTGGCCCAGGATTTCAGAACGGGAGACAGCATCCTAAAACTCGATATCTATGCCGCGGTTAATAATCCCTATAGCGAACCCGACGGCACCTCGGCTCGGATGTATGGTAATATCAAGGATACCCTGGATGATAGTCTTGAAAACTGCATCGCTTTAGTCAAGAGGGTTGATCCCGAAACTTATGAAGCTTTCATGTTGAAAGTCCCTCCCCTGCTGGAGGGAGGGAAAGTACCTTATGTTATATTTGATGTTCCCAACGCCGGAACCAACTATGAAATCGGCGTCTGGATGATAATCAGGCACAGCGATAACACCGTCGATACGATTGGCGATATTTCGTCCACCACTTACAGGCTCAAACTGCTCAGGAGCCGGAAGTTCGATTCAAGTCTCAGAACATGGGAATACTTGTGGCGGAATGTGTACTACCTCGGAATGGTTAATATTCCGCTTGAAGGTCTGGAAATAAAAATCTTCAAAGGACCGGCCAACACCGAAGGATCTGATGCGAATTTGGAACATCAGGAGGGTCCTTTGTATGTGAGGATTTTCGGCCTCGATAAATCCACGAGGGCAGGTGATACCTTGGCGGATGGCCTGGTTGATGTCTACAACAACGAATTGATAAATCAGAAGCACGGGCTTCTTATCTTCCCCGATCGCCGTCCCTTTGCCCCTGAAACTGCTTATTCTCCGCCTCTGGCTGTAACTGTTCCGGATATCTACAATTATGCCAGCGCAACCGAGAAACCGGTAACGGCAAGTACTTATTATATCGAGGTCTCGAGTCGTAGCCGGGCAACCCAGATCAATTTGGGCAAGCCGAATATAATCGAGGGTTCCGAGAGAATCACGGTTGATGGCCAGCAGCTTATTCGAGACCAGGACTACGAAATTCAATATGATTTCGGCGTGGTGACTTTTAAGAAGCCGGAGCAAATTGACCCCAATGCCAATGTAAATATCGATTATGAATATTCACCCTTTATTTCGGCCGAAAAGAAAACCCTTTTCGGAATTCGCGGCGAATATGAAGTCAGCGACGATCTGAGAATCGGTTCGACTTTCCTCTATAAGTCCGATAAGGCTACCGACCGAAAACCGAAAATAGGCCAGGAGACGGCCCGCATGATGGTTTGGGATGCCGACGCCAGTTTCCGGCTGAAACCGAATTTCCTGACCAAGGCCGCCAACCTGCTCCCGCTCTATTATTCCGAGGCCGGTTCAAGTATGGCCATTTCGGGCGAGGTTGCCCAATCCTATCCGAATCCCAATGTCGATGGGGTGGCTTATCTTGATGATTTTGAAGGAAGTCGCGATTCCTATTCGTTGGGGCTTATGCGCCAGATCTGGACCCTGGCGTCAAAACCGATTGGCCTGGGAACATACAATGTTCGGGCCAAATTGATCTGGTACAATCCCTACAAAGAGATTGCGACGACCGATATTTGGAAACGGGACAGGGACCCCAATCAGCAGGGGACCCAGACTCTCTGGCTTGTCTTCGAACCGCATACATACGATCGTCGCGCCGGCGGCGATTTTTCCGATTCGGTCTCCCATGATCCCAATGCCGCCTGGGGGGGAGTCATGCGTTATATGCCATCCGGTTCCGCCAACCAGGAACGGGCTCAATTGCTCGAGCTGCGAGTATTTGGCCAGCGGGGAGTCCTGCATATTGATCTGGGAGAAATCTCCGAGGATGTCAATGGAAATGGCGTGCTCGACACCGAGGATAGCACGCGTAGCGGACAAAGGAATAATATTCTCGATGACGGCGAGGATATTGGGCTTGACGGTCAGCCCGATCGGTCCGAAGACGGGTATAGGCCCGATAATCTTGATCCCAATGGGGACAATTGGTACTATAATTCCACCGACGCCCCCGATGATTATCGTTTCATCAACGGAACCGAAGGAAACGGCAGTCTGGAACAGACCGATAACGGCAAACCGGACGCCGAAGATCTCAATCTCAACCAAACTGCTGATAGGTACAATCGATATTTCTCTTATAGGATTAATCTGGCTGACACCGCTTTCCTGGTTGACAGCACCGAGCATAACGGCTGGCGCACCTTCCGCATCCCGATCAAGGATACCGCATCAATCGACGATTTGGTCGGCAATCCTTCCTGGACCAGCATTACTTATGCCCGACTCTGGGTTGAATCTCTGACGGGCGACAGTGTGAAGATCGGGCTGGCGGCCGCCGATCTGATTCAGTCCAATTGGGATGACACACTGCTCAGAGCCGACAAGACCTCCCCTACTTCCAGCCGGTTCAACGTAGCGGTCATCAACACCGAAAATGATAATTATTTCCCTCCCTCGGGGGTCAGTGGCAATTATAACAAGAGCACCGGCTATCAGGAACCGGAACAGTCGCTTCTGCTGCATTACGACAGTCTGAAAGTAAATGACACCGGTTTGGTTCACCGGCTGCTGTACGATACTCCCAGTCTGGTGGGGTACCGGACATTGGAAATGTACGTTCACGGTGCCTCGGATGTCAGAAATCTCTTCTTTTTCTTCCGGGTCGGGCAGGACAGCGCCAACTTCTATGAGTATCGTACCATGCTTGAACCCGGCTGGAGCCCCCTGAACGCCGTGAAAATTGATTTCAATGAGATTACCGGTCTTAAGGAATACTATAATCAGAATCACCCCGGCACAAATCCTCGGGTGGATACGGTCGCCGGCAAATATCGGATTTATGGCCTCCCCAGACTGACGCAGGTTAAATATGTGGCCATGGGGGTGATTAACCTGGATTCCATGGCCGCACCCACCGGCGATGTCTGGGTCGATGAATTGCGCCTGACCGGCGTCAGACGCGATGTCGGTTTCGCCGGCCGGATCTCCGTCAGCGGCAATGTGGCCGACTTGTTTACTTACAGTGCCGGCTATACTTATAAAAACAGCTTTTTCCGGGGGCTGTCCACCTCGACCCGCGGCGGGTCGTCCGATAACCTGGGAAGCGGTCGCACCAATACTGGTTATAACTTCAGTATCAATTTCGGTCTGGACAAATTCCTCCCTCGTTCATTGGGAGCCAGCCTGCCGGTCTCCCTGAGATATAGTAAGAACGTCGATGTTCCTCTTCTGCGCTTCGGAACCGATATCATCCTTCCCAAGGAACTACGCGACGCCGAGAGTTCTATAAGCGTGAGCAAGGGATTTACTCTGTCGGAGAGCTTCAATAAAAAGACCTGGAATCCCCTGTTTACTCTTATCCTCAATAAAGTCAAGGCTAATTTCTCATATAACCGGACCGAATCTACTTCTCCTTCCACTCCCGTATCTTTGATGGAGAACTACCACATCGGCGGCCGGGCCGATTACAGTATCGCTAAAGTGCCTTATATTAAGCCATTTTTCTGGACCAAACCGGTTCCACTTCTGAGTAAATTGCGCGACAACCGCTTCTATTTTTTCCCCAACTCCTATAATTTCTCGGCGGACCTGGATCGAACTTTCCGGCTTTCCGAAAACTCCAGCGGTTCCCGAACCGATAATCTTACACGCGATTTTCGCGGCACTTTCCGGGGAAGCTACAAGATTGCCGATAATTTATCGGCCAATTATGGCATGGATACGCGACGGGATATGAGCGATCCGGAGACGGTGGCTTTCAGTTTCAATCCCATGAAGTTGAAACTGGGCCGCGAGACCAGTTTCAACGAAAGCTTCGGGAGCAGTTATACACCGAATATTGTTCCATTTTTTACGCATAAGTTCAATTATTCGGCCGCCTATCGTGAAGACATCGGGGCGAATGATTCTACTCGTAATGTCGCCGCCTCCAAGTCCTATGGTGTCAGCGGAGACCTGAATCTGCAAAAACTCTTTGGCCAGTCTTCCCGGAAGAAATCTTCACCGATCGGCTCGCAGGGGACAAAAGGGAAGGTGATAAAAGTCGAGAAGAAGAATCCCCTGGGCGGGATTATTAATCCCTTTACCCGGATTATGGGTTTCCTGACCGGCTGGATAAATCCGATAAGCTATGAATTCAATGAGAGGTACAATTACTCTTTTATTGGTTTGCGGCAAAGAGCACAACTCAAGTTCCGGTTCGGCCTCACCGATCAGGTAGGCGTACCGATCAATTCCGGGGCCGCCGGAACAGGACAGTCGGCTTTCAGCAACAAAAGCACCGGGTATTCATTTGGTTCAGGAACCGAGCTTTTTGGCGGTCTCAAAGCTGATGTCAGCTTCAACCGTAAAATAGATCAGGACCTCGTCAAAGCCATGAATCCGCAGAAGTCGGTGAGCACGACTTTTCCCGATATCCGCTTCAACATCCGAACGATGACCACTTTCAGGCTATTCAATCCGATTATCAGCCGCTTCTCGCCGCGCACCGGTTACAGTCGTTCCAGGTCTGAAAACATCAACCTTCAGACCGGATTCAAATCAATGGACCGGACTTCTACCGCCTACCGGCCGTTGATTTCATTCACCTTTGACATCATGAGGGGAATGCAGGTTAATGTTAATACCGATAAGCAGATTACCGATGAGAAAGTAATTAATTCCCAGACCGGGACATTGACCACACGCAGAAGAAATACTTCCACTTCGCTGTCGGCTTCCACCAAGTACTCCTTTACCTCGCCGTCCGGTATCAGATTTCCGCTGCTTGGCCGGCTGAAATTCAATTCCACGATGACCATCTCCGTCAGTGTTTCGCTGCGCAAGGACAGAGACCAGAGCGCCAGCGGCGATAATCCGCTCGTATCCTCGGGCGAGCGTTCCGAATTTCAGGTGACACCGGATATACAGTATACCTTCTCATCCCAGATCAAAGGCGGCTTGAGCGCCCGCTGGCAGGATAGCAAGGACGCTGCCAATCGGAGAAACTCGCATCTCAGGGAACTCCGCATCTGGGTCGAGATCCGTTTCTAAAATATTTCCGCAAAGTAGTAATGTCCTCTTTGAGCAAGATAGAAATGTCCTATTGAGAGGCTATAATGCTCCCCAAAAAGTTGGGGAGGTTTATGGTCGGAGAGGACGTTATCAGGATGAGTTTGAGGGAGTTGAGACGGTTGAAGGTGGTTCATGATATTTTAGACAGGCGCATGACGCAGAGAATGGCGTCGTCGACGTTGTCTCTGAGTGAGCGGCATGTCAGAAGACTTGTGAAGTTGGTGCGTGAGTTTGGGGATGGCGGTATTGTTCATCGGGGTCGTGGTCGTCCATCCAACCGGAGATTTCCGGAGAAGATAAAGGAAAGAGTGCTAAGTGTGTATGGGAAGAAGTATGGTGATTTTGGCCCGACTCTGGCGGCGGAAAAGCTTGTGGCGATGGAGGGGATACGGGTGAGCCGAGAGACTGTCAGGCAGTGGCTGGTGGCGGCTGGTCTTTGGGAGAAGAGGCGCCGGAAGCGTGGGCACCGGCAGTGGCGGGAGCGGAAGGGGTGTTTTGGGGAGATGGTTCAGATGGACGGTTCCCATCACGCCTGGCTTGAAGACCGGGGTCCGGAATTGGTTTTGATGGGTTACATAGACGACGCCACCAACACGGTCTATGGCCGGTTCTATGACTATGAGGGGACGATGCCGGCGATGGACAGTTTCAAAGGCTACGTGAGGAAGTATGGTCTTCCCTTGAGCGTCTATCTTGACAAGCACACGACGTATAAATCTCAGAGGAAGCTTACGGCGGAGGAGGAGCTGGAGGGGGTGTGTGAACCGATGAGTCAGTTTGAGAGGGCTTTGGATGAACTGGGGGTGAAGGTGATCCATGCGCATTCGCCTCAGGCCAAGGGTCGCATCGAGAGGTTGTTCGGGGTGTTTCAGGATCGGCTGGTCAAGGAGATGCGACTTCGGGGAATCAAGACCAAGGCGGAAGCCAATGCCTTTCTCCAGGAGTATCTTCCCACATTCAACCAGAGGTTCCGGGTAACGCCGGCAAACCAGAGCGATGTTCATATAAGGCCGGAGCGATACTTCAATCTGGAACGATCCCTCTGCCTCAAGACCAACCGCACGGTGAGGAATGACAACACCGTCGCCCACGACAAAAAGCTCTACCAGATCAAGGAAAAGGTTATCTCCAGGAAGGTGATCGTGGAAGAGAGGCTTAACGGCTCGTTACATGTCATCAGCCGTAGCGGGGTTAATTTGAAGTATCGTGAAATCACTGAGCGACCTCAAAAAGCGACCCCGCCTGAACGGCCCGGCCACCCTCCCAAGCCCACTCTCCCTTCTAAAGATCATCCCTGGAAACGGTCACCATTGAAGGTTGTGATGAGAAAGAAGATGTATACTCAATTAACCAAATAGGACATTTCTACTTTGCTAAAAATAGGACATTTCTACTTTGCGTTGACACCATTATGATATGCCTGGTAATTCAATCTGAAGGAAAAAGACAGCGGACGCAGGGAAAACCGGACTATTCCAAAATTGTGTGCAGATTGTCAAACAACTTTCCGATAAATACAATATGCGCTTCTTATATATGCCCCCCAGACCCGGCGTTATTATTCCGATTATTCTTGCTCTGGGGCTCGCGATCGAATTTTTCCCCGCCCGGACCGGCCCGAACGGCACTCCCGGTCACGCGCAAATCGCCTGCGCCGGTTGCCATGAAATGCTGGCACAGGTCAATGATGAAGGATATTCGTTTGGAATTATTGAGCAACGCTGCCGTTCCTGCCATATGATTATTGACGAGAAAAATGAAAATTTCCGCCTTTCCTTCCATAGCAATCGGGCTCGCCGCTGTCTTGATTGCCATATCTTCCACAATTCTGCAGAATTGAAAGCTGCGGGAAAAGAATTCACATTTCAATACACCAACACCAATCTTCAAAATATCTGCGGCACCTGTCACGGCGCCGACAAGAATCTCTCCAACCTTTCGGCGGGGCATCGCGAAGCGGCCAAGTTGTATCACTCCGATTATCAATATTTGTCGTTCCTGTCGCCGTCCGAAGCCTGTCTTTTGTGTCATGCCAAAGGTGCCATGGTCGATCGGAATTTGACTAATATTTCCGAGGTGCCCAGTTTTGGCCGGCATCAGGGGCATCCCCTGGGGGTGCCGGTCGTGGCGAATGCCGGAGACGGTGGGTACACCGTTCGCGCTGAGATCGATCCTCGTCTGCAGCTATTTAACGGACGTATTGAATGCCAGACCTGCCATTCCCTGACCTCTTCCAATCAAGCTCTTACCGCCGCCTTTAATGATGCTTCCGAACTCTGCACCGGCTGCCATATGCGCTCCCGGCAAGGCCGATAAAAAAGGCGACCGAGCCTCGTCGCTCCGTCGCCTTTCAATCACAGCCGATACTGCTTCCTATTTTTTATGGCACTGGAGACACAACTCGCGCGCCGGATTCAGGGGCAAATATGGTTTGAAATCAGCCCCGTGAAGCTCATGACAACCGGTGCAGACCAGAGTGGTATTGGTTCGCGGATCGATAACATCGCCGCCCATTGGATGCGACCCTTTATGTGCACTCGGATGACAGCCGCGGCATAGATCCTCGCCGACACTCTTGAGATATTTGGCATTATCGCCGCCGTGAGGGGTGTGGCAATTCGAGCAATCCATACCGCTGTGTGTAACATACTGCTCGCGGCTTTTGTCTTTATAATTCTCACCCTTGAAATGGCAGCGAAAACACAGGTCTTTTTGCCCGGCCGCCAGAAGGGGAGAAGCCGGCGCGGCGTGCGGATTATGGCAATTAAGACAGGAGCGCTCGTCGGTCAAATTGTGACGGTAGGGAAGATCCATATTTTCCTGAATCTGCTTGTGGCATTTCAGACACAGTGTTTTCAACTCACTCACCAATGCAAAGGCCGAACCGGCGCCGGCGGTGTGACAGCTGACACATTGTCCCGCCTTGAAAGGTGCGTGCTGATTGGCCATCAGAAGTTTCGGTCGCTCCGATGAATGAGGATCGTGACAGGTTATACAATTGGCCTTCGAAAGATCATATCCTTTATGGGCGGCAGCAAAGGGAGCATCCTGTTTATGGCAGGAGAAACAGAGGTTGGGTACGGCATGAGTCAGCAAATTCTCGTTGTCGGAACCATGCGGAGAGTGGCAAATCTGGCAATTCTCTGCTTTGACCGGCGAATGAACCACCGCCTGAGTCGCCCACCCGGCGACCGCGGTATGGCACTGGGTGCATAGCGAAAGCATCTTCTGCTTCAACTGATTTTTCTGTTCCGAGGCATGCGGGTCATGGCAGGTCGTGCAGTCGCCGTCAAGCGCCGGTTGATGAACTGATGCTTTATGCACCTCCTGTTTGACATTCTCATGGCAGGAAAGACAGAGTGTCTTAATATCGTCGTTTATCAGAGCGGCATGTTTGGAGGCATGCGGATTGTGACAGGCCGAGCAGATCCCCTGCTTAAACGCTGTATGCAGATGTCTCATCTTATTTAAAGCCTCAATCGTGTCATGACAGGCAAAACAGACACTCGGCTCATTGACTTTAACTGGTGACGTGCCCGCCCGGCCTGCCGGAAGAAGCGCCAGAGTCAATAAAATTATTACTCGCATCTTCATGGCTTCTTCTCCTGCGGCACCGGTTCGTGGCAGGCGTCGCACATGCCGTCCTTGAATGGCGCATGTACCTGTGATTGAATCAAGCCGGCGGTGACAGAAACATGCGGATTATGACACTTACGGCAATCGATCCGGCTGCCGCTCAAATTCAGATGCTTTTCTTTAAACGCCTGATCTTCTCCTTCGTGGCAGGCCAGACACTGCTGAGGAATATTTTCTGTCAGAAGAGAGGCAAAAGTACTTGAATGTGGCTTGTGGCATCCCAGACATTCGCCTTCTTTGGCCGGGGGATGAACAATCCCCGAAGCCATCTGTTTTTGCAAATCCACATGGCATGAGAGACATAGGCGATCCGGTCTGTCGAGCAGAAGTCCTTTCAACTGCGACATATGCGGCTGATGACACGCGGTGCATTTCCCCTCTGCAACGGGTTGATGCTTACTTACCATAGTCGTGGTATCTCCGGGGATGCCGTCATGGCAAGCGCCGCAGATATTCGCCTGTTGCTCGCTCAGCAGACCGGGAACATCAGAGGCATGCGGTACATGACAGGGATCACAGGTATGTTCACTGAAAGGTGGATGAAGTTTCATATCGGCGGCGACATTAAGCATGGTTGAATGGCAGGTCAGACACAGGGCGTTTCGTTCCTCCTTCAGAAGTGATTTCTGGGTCGATGCATGGGGCAGGTGACAATCATTGCATTTGCCGGCTTTGAGCGGAAGATGCACATTCTTCTGCGCCAGCCATTCTCTTGATTTCTCATGACATATTCCGCACAGGTCACTGCGGTTGGTTTTTGTCAGCTTGTCATAAGCTGAACCGTGCGGAACATGGCAGGTCATACAGAGGCCCTCGGCGAAAGGAGGATGCGAATCGGGCAACGCCAGCATATCCTTTTCTTTCTGATGGCAATCAAGGCAAAGCGTCTTCTCATCCTTAACGATCAGCCCGGTCTTGACCTGCCCGTGGCCGCTGTGGCAGAGCGTGCAATTCTCTCCGGCTGGTTTGTGACGCGACGCCATGGCCAACTGGGGCCTGATATCATCATGGCAACCCAGACATAGTTCATTGGGAGGCTGCGCCAGAAGCGCCTTTTGTTTGGAACCGTGGGGATCATGACAGGTCAGGCATTCGCCCGCCGATACCGGAGCATGTATATCGGACCCGGTCATATTGGCACCATCGTGACATGTCAGGCATAATTTGCTGCCCGCTTCCATGGTCGCGAACGGTTTGTCGCTTCCCGGGGAATTATGACAGCTCTCACAGCCGCCGCCGAGCATCGGTTGGTGCACCGATGCCGTCAGGAGACCCTTCTGATTGGATGAATGGGCCGTATGGCAGCGCAGGCAGGAAGATGGCTGGATCGGATAGCCGGCATGTGCCTTCGTAAAATTGCCAGCTTTGGAATCATGGCAGTCGCTGCAGAGCGTCTGTTCATCTTTCTTCAATAAATATTTGTAGTCGCTGCCGTGAATTTCGTGGCAGGAAAAACATCCCTTTTCCATGGGCTTATGCAAGTGATTCTGTTCAAACTCGATTCGATTATGACAGGTAAAACAGAGCTCCGGTGAAACGGAAGACAGCATCCCTTTTCCCTCGCCGGCATGAGGATTATGGCAGACAGTACATTTGCCTTTGTGGGCCGGCTGATGAATATTGCTTTTCCCCATTCCGAGGGCTGTCGAATCATGGCATGTGTAACAGAGTTCGGCCCCTTCCTTGACCAGACGCAGCATCCCCACCAGACCGTGAGGCTTATGACAGGACAGGCATTCTTCGCGCTGAAACGGCCGATGCTTGTCGGTACCCTTGAATTCATCGACCGGATGACAATCAACGCAGTTGCTTTTCGAGGAGAACCGTTTGCCCTTTTGCACCTGCGCGCCGGCCGGGGAAACCAGACAGATCACCAGATAGACTGCCAATAAATAAACAGACAGAGCCGTGGGATATCTTCGCGTCTTTATAGCTCCCTCACCTCTGATGAAGAGAGGTCGCACTGCCTTTACTGAACGGATGGTACTAATAATCATTCTATTCTTTGCCGAAGTACTTCGTGACAGCCTTTTCATTGTATTCTACAGTCGCGTCGGCCTTCAATGTGTTCAAAACCTTGTCCAGAGCATCATTGAATTTGCTTTGAAACATGACCTCGCGGATCTCTGTCTCCACGTTGGCCAGGGGTTTCAAATTGCCGGCACGCCGGCCCTTTATGCGGAAAAACATCCATCCTTCAGTGGTCCGATATGACTTTGATGTCTGGCCGATTGTCAATTTGCGGATATCCGAAGATACCGCCGAAGGAAATATCGACAACGGCGCCCATCCGTTTTCCTGTTCGGCTTTGACCACTTTGACCTGCTCTCCATATTGCCTTGCAAGATATTCAAAATCGGCGCCA
>JAPLUR010000060.1 GCA_026397505.1 Candidatus Zixiibacteriota bacterium | reverse complement strand
TATCATTGGTCATCCGACTGAAACATATTCTCAGGCTTTAGAAACACTTTCAATTCTGATTTATAGTGTCAACGTTCATCTGGGTATAGGTCAATTCTGTCAGGATGCTGTCATAAAATGCTTTTTGCGTTTTTTCGCTGGGAGTGATGCCGCCGTCGTTCGTTTCATCCACAAACAGGAGCGGCCAGTCGAAAGTGGCCGGGGTCGCCTGGTTGATACCCGAGCTGTCGGATTGATTCAGGGCGCTGTCGACCGCAATTACCTTGTACCAGGTTATTGTATGGGGAATGACATCAACATCATGATAAGTTGTATCGGTGCAGATGGCCCCCACCTCCCAATCGATCATATTGCGGGTTCTGACGACATGATATTCTTTGATGTCCAGCTCGCCGTGTTTGCGCCAGGTAATATTGGCGCTGAGCGAATCCGGGATGGCCGAAATGAGATACGGCTCCAGAGGGACGATTCTCGGAATCATCGTCTTTTCTACGATTCGGATAGAGCTGTACCCCTCGCCGTTGACGGCAACCAGACCGATATGGTAAATCTGGCCCGTAGTCAGCTCCCCCAAATCATAGGTGCATGTCTGCGGAGGGATATCGATTGTGTCGGTATATACCCCGCTTGCAGTACCATATAGTACCGAATAGCTATAATCCGGATTGCAGTCGCCAATATGAATTCTAATTCTTTGCCCGTCGCCGAAGTCCTGAAGAGTAAACGCGGGGGATTCGGGGGCTTTGGCGATAACGGCCAGTCCGGCGGCAATGAATTTGACCATACTGGTCATGTAAGGGAAATCGAGTCTTGTAGTCGAATCGTGAATGGTGTGAATGATATTGTTGTGATTAATGTCGTCCTCGGCAATGCCCGTTGTCTGGAACCCCAAATCATGCAGAGCATAGTCATCAGACCCGAGATGATCACTACTACTATATGAAGGAAGCTGGGAAATGCGCTCGGACGCTTGCTTATAGATCAGCCCGAAATTACTCGAAGAGGCAGGATAATTGATCATGGCCGAATCGACCGCATCGTATGTATAGGCGATCATGTCCATGTTGGTGACAAATTCAACTTTAGTCCCTTCGGCCAGAAGCTTCTGGCCAAGATATTTGGAACCGAGGAGGCCTATTTCCTCACCCCAGAAGGGGACAAACATGATGGAGTAATCGAGCTCCACATCTTTCAGGATGCGCGCCATCTCCAGCACGGCCGCTGTCCCGGTGGCGTTGTCATCGGCGCCCGGTGCATTTTCCCGATTTTCGACCGGATACCAGGTATAGGAGTCATAATGGGCGCCGACCATTATATATTTGGGCGGCTGGATGCGGCCCGGCTTGATGCAAACTACATTGTAGCCGCTCGTGAATTGGCCGTTCCACTGATTGATACCGCTGCAATAATCGGGATAAACATTATTGTATCCGAATTCCTGGAATTTATCTATCAGCCATTCCATAACCGGCCCGATCGAGTCCGACAGGACACATCGGGTCCGGAATGCCTGCAAGCGACCGGTATAAGAATAAAGCGAATCCTGACTGACTAAGTTTGCGATAGTATCGGTGGGGTAGCTATCCATCAAAGGACTCGGGATGGAAACCGGATGATAGAACAGCGGCGTCTCCATATCGCCAACCGCATAGACATTGAATCTGTCCCGACGCAGGCGTTCCAGACCGGCATAGTCGGGTCGGGTGAGAAATTCTTCTTTGGAGGAAAAGATCGCTTCGATTCCTTCGGGAAGCGGCTTCCTCTCCGGGTCGGTTGACCTGACCAGAAAGAGGCGCTCCCCGGAATAATCCGACAATATTCGCTCAGCCAAAATGCCGTTGTCAGCCAGTTGCGATGCCTGATCTGCTGAAAGCTCAACCAGAAAACGCTCGCCGATCATTCCGTGAGCATGCCCCGCTAATTTCTTCAATGATTCCAGTTGATCGGGATTTTCAATCCCCGCCAGATAAAGGTCCCCGGCCAGAACAATTTGGCCAATCAGAAGCAGCCCCAGTGCAATCAACAGACTCCTGCTACGCATAATTCGGTCCTCCCAACGATTTGATTAACTAATTCTCATTGCAATTATAGATTCAGTAACAACCGATGCGACCGCTATTCTTCTTCGCTTAATAGATACCATGGTCAATAATGGCACCATGTGCGAAAACCCGGGCGATATAAACAGCATTTCTCAATCAACGATCGCTCGTGAAAACAACATGAGGTTGTATGGCGGCAACATGCGAAGTGAGAACGAAGCTGATTATAATATATTGACATTCCACTTGACTGTCAAGCTATTTATGCACAATAAGTTAAAATTGTGGACAATTATGACTCCAAATGATAATTAAATGGCAGTCTTATGCTTGGGATACGAACAGTCCCGTAAACCTGAAAATGTGAATCGTCAGATTGATTCCCCATTTAGCAGGACATTATTTCTCGTGATTAGAAATGGCCAAAGCGAAAAAAAAGAGCCGGGGTTGATTCCCCGGCCAATTTATCTCTGAATGAGTTACCTAATGAAGAGTCATTCCGACCTATTCAAAAACCCCATCCAAAGCACGGAAACTCTCATGCATCGCCGTCATTTTGATCTTTATATCGGCATCACCGCCGGTTTGGCATGCAGTCCCGAGCGCGTCAACCGCATTCTTTAGAGCGGCTCTTTTTTCGGAAATGGCGGTTTCCTTATCTTTTAGCCATTCCGGCACCGGCGCACTCATCAGCGTATCCATCTTTGCCTTCAAAACAGGCATGGCCGTCTTGATAGCGGCATAGTCCGAATCAGGCAGGGCCTGATGCCAGAGTGGATAAAGCACGAGGTGGAAACTTTCGATTTCCATCATTCTGGGAGCTATTACGCGCACCAGCTGCTCATAGGCGGTATGCAGTTCCTCGACAGTGACGGCCAGCAGTGAGTCATCGGTTCCTTTGGCGACCGTATCCATTTTTGCCGTGGCCAGAGCCAGGGCCTGCCGTTTCTGTTCGAAAGCCTCTTTCACATGCTGAAAATAGGAAGGCAGTTCGCCTTTCATGATTTTTTCAACACTCTTGCTGAAAAGGGGCGCCGCCTCACGAACTGATTTGTAATCGCCTTCAGGCAAGAATGTATGCCAGACCGGGCGCAGGACCTCATGGAATTCCCTCAAGCCTTCAATCCGCGGCCGTTCCATCGCCATTGAGTGGCTGCTGTCGGCAGGGGTCGCCGCCTTTTCCTGAGTCTCGGCCATGCTCAGGCTGACCAGCAGGGTCAGTGACAGAATCAATGCGAAAATGACCTCACACTTTTTCATTAAGAACCTCCAAATTAGTTGAGATTATATATAATAATTGGGTCATCATTTGTAAAGGTGATTCGATAGCGTTTAATTGGGCAGGCAAAGAACCTGAAATATTTTACGATTTCTTTTCATATCTCTGATACCAGAGGATAAATAAAAAGTTCCTTCCGGGCAAGCGGTTTATTGTCGAGCGTGTTACCGCTTGCATAATCCGGGCTCTCGAGAGATTTTACTCTGACTCGGGCGGGCGGAATGTCATTTTCTACACATGGAAGGGACTGAGAATCAACGCCTGTCAAGCAAATAGTCAATTTCAGGATAAATTGATCTGCGCAAAACCGCCGTTACTCTCTATTGGATTAGCGGCCGGCGCGGTCAACAACTGCAGCCGCCGGAGCCGCACTTCTTTTCACCAATAACCACGCGGTAACCGCTCGGGCCATCATCACTGGAGATATAATCGATACTTATATCCCCGACGTCGGCCAGGAATTGATTGAGGCGGCGGTCGATATAGGCCGTAATGCCATTTGATTCCAGCTTGTCCATATCATCAGTTGACTCATCCAGAGCCATTCCCACAGAGGGACCGCTTCACCCGGCTCCCTGATAATAGATGATCAACTGCTTATTTTCGGCCTCCTGGGATTCAATGACCTTTTTAAGCTCGATTCCTGCCTTATCGGTAATAACCAGCATTTAATATCTGCCTTTCTCCTATGCGGCCGACAGGGATATTTCGGCCCGTATAAAAGGATAATCTATTTTTTTCAATATAAAATTATTGGCAAATTAGTCAACCATTATTCCGAATTCGGATGTCACCCAAGCTTTGGAGCCCGCTTAATTTCTTTAAGCATCGCCCTGAATTGCCCGATCATCGTCCGGGCCGTATAATCGGGGCCGGTCAGTTTGAAAAAGAGATTCCCCTCGGGTGTTTCCAGAACTACGGCGGCCATACGATAATTCTCTTTGGATTCTGTCGCTCCTCCCATCATCCCCCGGGCCGAAGCCTGATAAGTACCGGCCAATTCCACCAAATGCACCGGCATGCCATCGACATTGAAATCGTTTTGCACCACCGCCTTATGCGAGTCGCCGCCGTCCGGCAGGGATATTTGGCTGATCCAGCGCTCGATGTTTTCGTTCACGCTCCCACCCTGGGTGGCCCCAAAATAGAAAACCGCCATGGTGGCCGAATCTTTCTCCCCTTCCAGAGGCCCCAGAGTATAATTGGCCTGCCTCATGCCCCCAGGCCCCAGATCCTTCCAGGCGGAAGGAGGGCGAAAAGTGACCCCGGCCACGGTCACCGGCCGGCCATCGAGCTTCACCGCCGAGACATCCCCCAAATTCCCTATATTCCTATCGGTTTGTTTATCGGAATTCGAACATTCCAGAAAGCAGAGCATCACTGGAATAAACAGGGCTATTTTTAGAAAAGTCACTACAATCCCCTTCTATATAATGAACAGTAATTGTTCGCAATATTTCACCGACCTATCATAGATGGCAATATAATCGTTCAGATCAAACCGGAATAATGTATTTTGCCTGTTGTTAGAATATTGATAGCTGACAGAAATAGACGACAAATGCGTTCAGGTCATACTCATGATAGAGTATGACCTGATGATCTTGCGGGAGCTTTGATTCTGAATCTTCCTCGCTAACAAACAAATCCGCTGCCTTGACTTCCGAATCAACCCTCTGTGCGGAAAAATGTATAGCCGGCCTCTTTTAGATAGGCTCCACTCTGGCTCCTAGCCGTTGTGGCGATATTAACCTTGTACGTTTGCAGCGGAGTCAGGTAACTTGTTGGATAGAATATCATTCGCCTGTCATCATCATAATAGTACCAGTTGAATGTTCCACTGACCGGAGTGCCATCCCAGGTCGTCATACTGAAGGCCGCCTCGGTGGTGGCATGATCCATAGGAGCGTTGAACTCCACGGCAATATTATTGGAGATGCCAAAATTCTGCGTCCCCGGAGAGGGGTAGAGGCTCGTAATTATAACCGGGTTGATATGAAGACGCATTTGCAAATCTTCGCCGAAACCGGCGCCCATAACCAGGCCGACCGAACCATCAATGGTAATAGTATAAGTCTGTTCCGCGGCAAGATTGATTGGGCCGGTCGGGAAGAAAGCGAGATATGGATTGCGCTGACTATAATCATATTCATACCTCTGATACCAGAAGCCGGGGAGTTCCGGCGAAATGGAGGCAGCAAGATTAAAGGAGTCGATATCGACATCGGCATTCAAATAAATACGATAGTTAAAACTCTCTCCCGGGTCGATAATGCTGTCAAGATCGCTGGAGTAATACCCGTTTGAGGCACCATTTCGGATCACCATTAATGGCTGTACTTCAAAGAGCACCGTTTCAATAGTGCCGATTTTTGTCCCATCAATGGCGCTGAGAGTGGAGTCGATGGTCAGGCTATAAGTAGTTCCCGGGCGAAGTCCCTGCGCGGCGCCGACAAAAAGCCAATCGGGGCCGTAGTAATCGCGCTCTATGGAAACATGAAGGTCAACCGGTGGGTCAATCGAAATCGAGGCTCTCGCCGAACTGGGGTCGGGCGGGATGCTGAAGCGATACCGAAGGAGTCCATTGGTAGCCCGGGGGGAAACATTGTCCAGTGTACTTGGATAATCCCTCTGTTCAACCTCGAATTTCTCCGTATAAAATGAAATTGTGTCCCCCTTGACTGGAGCGGCGCCAAAAATGTCTTTAAGCGATTTATCGATGATTATCAGGTATCTGGTGCCGCTGACCAACCCACCATTAATCTGAAGGATGACGCTCGTGGGCGTGTCATCGGGAACGGCGGCAAAATCGATCGGCGGCTCGATGTGAATTGCGCCACCGACGGTTGCCGGATCGAGCAGACTGTTGTAACGAAATTCTATCAATGAACCTCTGAAATCGACAGCTATTGTATCTGTCTCACCATAAAGATGCCACATTGCGCTGCATAGCCTCAGCGAATCGGTATCAAAGGAAAAAGTGAGACTGTCACTCCATTCCTCGCCCGAAAATAGTCTCAGATTCGGCCTAATATTAACATGGTAATGTGTCGCGGCTCGAAGTTGAGGCGTCGGTCGAAATGAGTAATTATATATATCACCATAATAGTGATACATATCCCATTGGCCGGCGATCGGGGGATCGAAAATAATCGCGGTGCTGAGGGAGCCGAAATCGAGAAGTTCTTCACTGGAAAGCATAATACTGCTCGATAACGGCGGATATTTGATAAGACCGTCACCCGGCGTGCTTTCCACAAAAGGCCAGGGCATATGGATCATCATAATTTCGCCCAGCAGAGTGGTCTCGGAGCTTTTCACCTCGACATCTCTTATAGTTTTCCGGGCGCCGGTGGGACAGAAGAACCGCACCTCATAGAGTCCCGGATTCAAATCAGCAATCGAAAAATACCCGGCATTGTCAACCGTAACCTTTTTAATTTCGATTGCCTGCCAGGCCGAGACCGTCATACCGGGCTCGTAATTGACCACCTTTCCGACAATGGCTGATTTTGTTTGCAGGACATTAGTGATGTTGTTCTCATCGGTGCATCCGCTCAGAAAGAGCATGAGCAGGATCAGAACCACACTGAAAATCAACAGCCGTTTCATATTACCCTCCTATAAAATAATTTGGGCTGAAGAGATTAATAATTTTCTTGTCAGGCTTATAGAAATGAAAAAACTGCCCATTGTACGCAAGTGAACTAGTTCGATGATCGAATTGATTCATAATGGATCGACAGACATTAATTGATTTTCTTCCATATGCCAAGAGATTAGTTGAATTCGCTTGCTAATAGGTAATTCATACTGAATGATAATAGTCAATAATCCGACCAGAGCAAATATATGGAAATCGGGCGGGCTGTCAAGGAAAAAATTCGCCTATTTCCGCTTATGGGCCGATTTGTCCAACTCTTCAGGGTCTCTTCCAGACAATTATATTATGTTTTGGATCAAGAACTTGGCAGTTGACTTGGAAATTTGTTACGGTTATTATCTTAGGAATTAAGACTGAATTTTTCGGGAGAAATGATGTCGGAATTTCGTCAGAATCTGGCTACCAAAGAATGGGTCATTCTGGCGCCGGAACGAGGCAAGCGTCCGCATGATATCGCCCGCGAGCAATTAAGGCGCGAACTCCCGCCTCCTTTCCGAGCCGAATGTCCCTTCTGCCCCGGCAATGAGGGGCAAACCGAGGAATCGGTTTATATCTACCCGCAAAGCGGGCCCTGGCAGGTCCGGGTAGTACCAAACAAATATGCGGCGTTGCAGCCGAGGTTGACAGCCACCAGGATGCAGGTCGGTTCATTCCTTTCGGCCAAGGGATTCGGCCTGGCCGAGGTGGTGATCGAACACCCGCGGCATGATCAGACACTTGCCCTCATGAGTGTCGAAGAGGTCGCCGGGGTGCTGCGCGCCTACCGCGAACGGCAACGCGAGATGAGCAAAAATGAGAATATCAACCTAGTCACCATATTTCGAAATCACGGTGCGCGGGCAGGAACCTCACTGGAGCACCCCCACTCGCAGATAATCGCCACCCCTATCGTTCCACCCCATGTGCGCTACCCGATGGAGCAGGCCGTTCTTCATTATGACAAGCATGGTCGCTGTGTCTTTTGCGATTTGATCGAGGAAGAGATTCGTCAGGGAGAACGAATCATTCTCGAATCCGAGAATTTTGTTTCTTTCTGCCCTTTTGCCGCCCGCTCTCCTTTTGAATCAAGGATTTATCCTAAAAGGCATCAGGCCGGATTTACGCTTGCTTCGGATGAGGAACTGTCGGAATTCGCGGGAGTCCTGCAGGACATTCTGGGAAGAATATATCACGGCCTCAACAACCCGGACTACAACTATATTCTTCGTTCCGCACCCAGCGGCGATGAAGACACCCGTCACCAGCACTGGTATATGGTGATCGTGCCGAAGATTTCCATTCCGGCCGGATTTGAAATCGGCTCTGGTATTTATATCAACACGGTACCTCCGGAGGACTCGGCCCGCTTCCTTAGAGAAGTGACAATTAGCGGATAACAGTCAATTCGTGCCGGCGGTCTGATTGATACCATCGGGTGAGAAATTCTTTGACAAACATGGCCGGAAACTTGATACTCCCAATATGAATATCCCGAGTACCTTGCCGAGGTCAAAGAGAGTTCTGGCCGATTTTGGCCTTTTCTACGCTGCCGCCATCTGGGGCGCTACTTTTTTTATGGTGAAAGGGGCTCTGGCCGGAATTGACCCGGTGATAATGGTGGCCTACAGATTTCTATTGGCCGGGCTGGTTCTTCTGATATTTTTGCTCCTCAGTCATCGGCCGGTTTTTAGAGAGCTGGGAAAAGCATCTATCCTGGCAGTGATTCTGACACTCCTTTATATACCGCAGACGATAGGTCTGGGGATCACAACCGCCTCCAACTCCGGATTCATAACCGGCCTGTTTGTCGCCTTTGTACCGCTATTTTTGAGGACAATTTTCAAAAGAAAACCCACTCGAATGGAAATAATCGCCTCGATTACATCGCTGATCGGTCTCTGGATACTTACCGGCGGGTTGAAAGAAATCAATACCGGCGATATACTGACACTGGTGGCGGCGATGGCATATGCGCTTCACCTGCTCTATTCCGACCGTTATATGAAAGCCGGACTGGATCCCTATGTGGTAAATTGCCAGCAATTTATTCTGGTAGGGCTTATCAGTCTTGGGGCCGGCTTACTGTCCGGCTCGCCGCTGGGAGTTCGCGGCAGCTCGGTGGCTATGACGGTGATCTTCCTGGCCTTATTCCCTACCATGACGGCTTTTGTGATTCAGATGCTTGCACAGAAAATAACCTCACCGCTGAAAGTCTCGCTGATCTTTTCCATGGAGCCGGTTTTTGCAGCAATTTTTGCCTGGACAGTCGGCGGAGAGAAATTTGTTATGCATAGTGCAATCGGCGGCTTATTCATCTTTGCCGCTCTGGTCGTCTCCGGCATCCCCGGCCGACGGATCACATAACAATCGCCAATATGATAATCAGGTCAAGGCATCATTGGCATATCTTACAATTTCGGAAGCAAGCGAATCGCGGTTGGCGGCGGTGACCTGAAATATCCTGGCATCCTGGCGCCGTTTCACATCAGAAATAATGCCGCCGCCCACCACAGCTACGGTGGCGATGAGAGTTTTTTCGGAATCGAGAAGCTCATTAATAAGAGCCAAAAACTTGCCCGAAAGACATTCCATTTTGCCGATCTCGTCAATAATGACCAGCCGGCAATCGGTCTTTTTGAATTCGATTGTATCGAGATATCGTTCGAATCCCTCGATATCGACACCATATTTGCCTACTCGATGGACGCTCTTTACCTGAATATGGGAAAGCAAGTCCTTGTGCCCGTGGAAATCATCCAGCTCGAAGCCGCGGCGTATGCCACTCTCTCTTATTTCGGCGGTATAGAAGCCGACCGGATTGAATTGCACCAGTTCATCAAAAAGGGATTTGATGAGAGTGGTCTTGCCTACTCCGGGAGTACCGGTGATAAGGAAATTATTCATACGTCAAACATGAATTGTCTGAAGAATGAAATTTTCTCCGCGTCAATCTTCAGCAGATGGATTCTATCGACCATGCATTCATAATATAAATTCTGCTCCCGCGCCTTTTTCAGGGCCTCCCAATAATTCTGCGAATCAAAAGGACATTTCTTTCCTCTTTCACAGGCGGCCGTTGCATCGGATTGAGCGAAGCGGCCGAGCGATAGATGCGGAATATATTCGATTCCCGCGACAAGATAAGGAGCCAGAATTCCCGTGTAGAGCCGGTTATGTAATTCTAACAAATCCTGTTTCCCGTCATCTATTAAAAGGAAGAGCCAATGATCGTCTGATTTCCTCAGACCGGAAAGAGTGATCTTGAAAGGACGTTTTTCTCGCAGAACATTATTTATATGATCCATCAGTCCCTGTTCGTTAACTTCCTCGGAGAAGGGGAATACCAGAGTGATATGGGGAGCAATCAAATTGTAATTGGGATCATATTGTCGCCTCAGAGCATTTATCTTTTCACAGTCAATATCGGGGTAGATGACAATTGAATATTGCATATTAGAGGTAAATGCGATCATTCCGGAATACTGAAATTTACTAACGGTTCCCTTTCTCAAGCTCGTCGTACCGACTGTCAAGCCGCCAATCGGGGAAATAGGTTTCAGCAGCCAGGCGAAATGCTTTGGGCGTCAGACAATCCTTGAGCTGCTGCTGACGCTCGCCGAACATTTTCTTCCACAAGGTTATCCCCTCCCCCTCCAAATCGCGCGAGGGAATAATATTTCGACTGGCAACCAGAGGATCATCCTCACCTTTCCACCAGTCCGGGCTCAGAAAACGAGTTCCATATTTCTGCTCATAGAAGCTCTGGTTGCGGTCAATTTCATTGCCGGGGAAGTGCAAATAACCGTGGCTGGCCCAGATGAGCGATGAATCCTTTCGTGCCGATTCGGCATCAACAAAAGCAAAAGTCTCTTCCAGAGTGCGCCGGGTTTCGCCGGGATGGTTGAAAATCAGGTTGGCACCGTGGACCACACCATAATCAGAGAGAATGTGACTGACCTCGCGGAATCGGGCAAGGAACTTTTCCGGCTGTCTGGTTTTGTTCATGATACGAAGCATCTCCGGCGAACAGCTTTCGACCCCAAATTGGATCTCGGCTTTGAGTTTCGAAAGCATTTTGATATCCTCTTCATCGAGGAAATCGGGTCGGGTTTCCAGAAAAATCCATGACTGCGGGTTAAGCTCGACCAGGCGACGGAAGAATTCCTTTCGCCAGGCCGGCTGCACACCGAGAACGGCATCACCAAAGGCAAGGGCAATTACCTTATATCGTTCCATGGGAATCCGTACCTGCTCGATAGCCTGTTCGACCGAATAAGGGCGCCAGGTATGATCTTTCAACGCCTCCATGCAGAAGGCACACTCAAAGGGACATCCCCGTGAAAGATAAATACAGAGGGTGCCGATTCCTCCCGAGAAACGAGAGCGGAGCATGTCGTCGACCAAGTCCCATTTTACTCCGACAAACTGCTCCGGCTGCAGCGGCGGGCCGGCAATAACTTTAGTTTGCGGCGGTCTCCCTGAAACGGGAAAAGCGGCGGCGATTTCCCTGAAAGCGATCTCCCCTTCCCCCTGGATGACATAATCAACCAAATTGTCGGGAGTTTGGAAATCCTCGGGCCGCGCCGTGGGATGGTATCCTCCTATGACGATGAGTCGCTTCGGGTGTACCTCGCGGGCTATGCGAGCTATAGTCATAGTTGCTTTATATGAAAGGCTGGTCCAGCAGGAGATGCCCAGAATGTCGTAATCACGCTTTTCGAGGAACTCACGTACCTTCCGTTCAAAACGACGAAACTGCACCGGACTTACCGGCCGGCCGATTTCGATTTCAAAATCAACATACTCAACCGGAAAGTGCTCGGCCAGATATGATGCGAGAATCAATTGCGATGCTTTTACTTCATCGCGGCCGGACCATTCGGCGCCGCTCAGGAAAGAAGGATAGGCAAGAAGAATAGCTGGTTTGCTGGCTGCGTTCATATCCTTTTTAGGATTATCGTGAAACGGTCTGTGGTTTAAGGATTAATGAAGGCCATTTCGAATGTTTCCATTGTAAAGAGGCAGAAACCAATTTTAAATGGATGTCTAGAAGCCGTAGCTCACACTAAACCTGACATTGTCTCTTCCGGTCGGTTGGATTCCGAAAGAGATCCTGTTGGCCGCATTTATGGCGGCCACCTCGACTATCTGCCGATTTTCTCTCATATATTCATAGCCGAGAATGTATCCGGAGATTAGATTCAGGAGGTACAATCCGCCTCCGGCCCCCAGCTCAATATCCTTGAGCCTGTCAAAGCGATCGGTTCGCTCTTTAGTGAACCAGCCTTTAGATTCATCACTGTCGAAAATATATACGATGGCTGTAGCATAAAGCAGTCCCGCCGACATCATATTCACGTATGCCCAGCCCTTATTCCTCGAAATCTTGTGATCATATTTGAAACCGGCACTACCAGGTACAAAGACACTCCACAAGAAGGCCTTGGCCGTAGCGGAATACGGGGCTGTGCATTTCACCGTGACCGTTTTGATTTCATTTTCAGGCACATAGAACATTCCGGAAAATGTGCCGTAGTCTTTATGCTCAACACGGACAGTATGTTCACCGCCGCCGACATCTTTCTTAATTCCTTTCTTTGTGATCTTTCCCATTTGATAAGAATCGATGTATGCCGTTGTACCATGGTCCCTTGATTTAATCATAAGCATCGCTGGAATTTTCTCGTTTAATATCTTCTTTATGACAAAATCCTTCAATACGGTCTGGGAGCCCGAAAATACTCGGGAGCCCGATTGGGCAATGTCATACATCTCGAGATCAATGCGAATAGAATCAGCGGGAATTGAGCGCCAATACCCAATAAGAATCAGGTCGACACCGATGGTGTTCCATTTGGCATAATTCTGCTTGATATCGGCTTCGTTCGATTTCAACTGATGGGCCTTCATATTGTCGATCAGCAGCGTATCATCGAAAAGATAGGCTCGCTGATCTCCGGTCGCCCTTCTCTCCTCAAATTCCTTTCGCACCAGACCGGAAATGTAATTATCCATTTGTGGGGATTCGCCGGCACTATTACCGATCTTAATAATTGCGACATTATATGTCCGATCCCGCACCAGAATATTATCATATATAGTGCTTATGGTTTGTTTAACGGCCCCGCCAGCAAGATTTTCCTTTCTGATTTCGGAATTTGTCAGAATTCCACCCCGTTCAGTACACCATGATGTCGCTTGAAAGAGCGATAAAATTAGAATAGCTTGAGTCAAATGCATGCTTATCTTTTTCATAATTGCGACAGTTGTTGACAACGCCTCCGCTTTAGTAATATTTTGAACGCCCCGCCGTTATCGTTAAATTGTCCTTGAAAATCATTAGTCGTCAGGAAAAGAGTATCTGAGAATGCGGCGACTTTGAGAGTTGACCGGCCAATTACAAACCAATTGCCGTTCCGGCCAATTTTCCCGATCAAGGCACCGAGAAGTGCGGCATCATAAATCTTCTTCCCTTGATATGGGAGGGAATCGGAAATAACGGTTTTCCCTTCCGGTCCAAAGAGTACAGAATAATTGCGAAACAGTTGAACCGTGCTTGAAGCGGTAAATAAGAGACTGTCACCCTCTTGGACCAATATGTTTATAGATGGTTCCTCCAAAAGAGCCGATACCGACATATCGGTCGCAACCCAGAAACAGGTATCTTGGGGAGGAGGTGGAGAACTATCGATGAAAGGCTGCTGCAATGTATATACTATGAAATTGTCGAAATACACTCGGCCGTTTCCTTCATTACAGCCGAGAGTGACACGAACCGAATTAGGACGAATACCAGATAAAGTGTCACAATATTGCATCAGTGAATTATTATCGACCTTCACAGTGACGGTATCGTTCCTCCATGAATAATAAACACGATGCCAAATACACGGCGAAAGAACGAATCTTTCATCAGTCACAACCGTGCTGTCATTCTTTTGCAATTTACTGGCTTCTAATCTGCGGAAACCCAGGGATAACCCGTATCCATCACTGTTTGAACTGTCGCCCCTCAGTCGGCAAAAAATGCTATTGCTGGAGTCATCACTGAAGACATAAAAATCCAAGGCCGCACCCAATGAGAAAACAGGCTTTGTACTAATGCTATCGCGCCTCCCAAATTGACCAACTGCTTTCGCCAGGTGGTTACCAATGGATTCCCAGCCAGCCTCACCAAGATTCCATTTCTTTCTGGTAGAATCACGTGCCGAAAAATCATCGTGAAAAGCCTCGTCCCATCCATCCGGCATGACATATTCGGCAGTTGGCGCCTCAAGTGGATTGCATCTGACCACACTACTATTGATTGGAAATTTAGCTATGAATGGCGAGTCTATAGGTGGCCGCTCAATGCCCAGATATTGCCGAACCGATTTAAGCTCTGGTATCGTATAGAGAAGCGTTGTTAATGACACCAAAGATGCAAGGACGCCTGAGATCACTTTGAATGCAAGGCTGATTCTCATCAATATAACCCGTTCGTGAATTCCGCCTGACCGAAACCCCGGCGCAGCCGAGACATATATATAGATTCCCGAGCAAGTTCTGCCATCTCTCCCATCAGAGTCAACAGGGTATAACCATAATCAATTTATCCAAAATCCCCGTAAGCGCAAGCGGTTTTTGGGGATTGATTGAATTTACGGCTCCTTCGTCGTAAAAAGCTGTATTGGCCATACTATTGATTGTGGCATAACCCGATGTGAATACATATATATGGTGTCTTTGCTTTGGCTTAGGTGGCCGGCTATAATCGCTTTTCCCGGCTTGCACGAAGCGCAACTCTCGATTCCAACTCGGGCGCAAAAGGGTCAATTCCCTGCGACCTTGAACGCCCGCTGCAATTTTAGAAAATGGCCCGAGTGATAACCTTGCATGATTCACGATGAGACCATGGCATTTTCCATAAGTCCGCATGTCCCGCCAATTCCGATCCATGATTTCTCAGAATAAGAATGTCGGGAGCGCAATCGGGTCTTGACCAATCCCGCTTATTATTATATGATTGAAAAGAATGGAAACGATTGCTAATATAGATTTTAAGAAGATTGAACTCCAGACCATCATTTTGGCGGTCTTATATTTATTCGTTGGAGCGGCCATACTGCTGGCCAATCGTATGACCTATGCCGTAGCATATTTCGCCGCCTTACCCATTTTTCTCTTAATCTGTTTCCCCAGGTATGCTCTGAATCTTTTTATTATTTCATTATTTTTCCAATTCCCGCTGTCCAGTAGATTCCCCCTCTTCCCTGCTGATCTGGCGGCCGGGGCATTGATTCTGTCGGCCCTGGCCAACGTCCTGCTCAAACGAGACGCATCACTTGCTGCGCCCTCCATAATTAAGAATTATATATTAATCACTCTGATGCTGGCGCTTACCGGGATATTTGCCATTCAGCCCGATCTATCACTCACGCCAATTTTCAAATCGATAATCTTACTCCTGCTGTTTCTTTCAATTTATAGGGTTTCGAGGTATGCCTTGTTTTCTGCCGCCGGATTTTTCTTCTGGATCAGTGTCATTAATGGTTTCTTGAATCTATTCCTCTTCTTTCGTTCCGGCGGGGCGATGAGATCGTTTGGATTCACCATCAACACGCTTGATGACCTTCTGATGATCGCTCTTCCCCTGGGTATTTCATTATTTCTGTGGGCAAAGCGGTATTCAGTCATGTACCTGTTGGGGTCAGGATTTGTTCTCGGGGGTCTTCTGGTTACCCAATCGCGAACTTCAATCGCCTTTGGTTTACTGGCAACATTAGTCGTCATGGTGTTATCAATCAGGAAGGCCAGGGGGGAACAGCTTTCATATGCCGGCAGGCGTGCAAAAAGGATTATAATATATGGTCTGCTGGGTGCGGTATTCATGATGATTCTTTATCCATCGATGCTGCAGCCCATTACCGGCAGATTCGGCGAGATTTCCTCAAATCAGCCGGTCGTGTCCTTTGAACTGAGGAAATCCCTGTACCATGCCGCACTGGTAGCCTTCCAACAGCATCCCGTCTTGGGAATCGGCCCCGGGAATTTCAGATATATCGAAACTGCCTTTCCGCTGCTGAAATTTGATCCTTTCTTTATGTATGTGAGTGGACTTAGCGCTCACAGCCCAATATTGCATTATTTGGCGGAAACGGGTTTGGTCGGTGCATTGATGCTTATTGCGCTCTACTGGCGCAATTTGAGACAGGCACGTCGATCCTTCACTTTCAGCCGAATACCGGAAAATCATCCTTTCGCCATATATCTATTATCGATGGCCCTGCTTCTTTTTACCTCAATTTTTCTTGAGGGGGGGTGGACATGGGGAATAACCAGTTATGCCGCCACTTTCCTGATAGCCGTGTCAACCAGGCTTTATGACGACACCAGGCGGATTCATCTTTGATATGAAGCAGTTACTCCCTTTAACAAACTGGCATTGAAGCCGGTGTGAAAAATCTCCGCCGTTGGGCGGATTACCAGTCTTCGTAGGTCGGGTTTCAAAGGAATCCGGCGCCAGCCGGATGATTGAGAAACCCGACATCTTCAATTCATTCCCGATAGCCGGGCTGTGGGAACGCCACATTGTCCACCAGCCAAGTAGGGCAGTTTTTGCAGGTGAACGACCCCTTGGAGTCTTGACAATGCGCCGCAGGCGCAAATCTCTCTGAAAGCCTAGTACGGCACTTGCCCGCCCGTGGTGGGCTTTCGACACTTTTATATTTCATAAGCGCCGGCATGAATCTTCTTTGCTTCCGCTTTCGCAGATGTCGAATCCGCAGAAAATTCATCCTATATTACTAATATTCTCTCTTCTTTTTACTAATGTTTTCTCTTTTTAAAAGGGTCATTACCTGAGCCTGTAATTACCTCTTGCGATAAAATCCAAGTAACCCTTATCCCTCAAAAATTGTAACTGTTGACGAATTTTGTCTCTAATATGTCTATTGTTTGGATATTTTTGTTTTAGGAGCATTTCAAAAGCATAAACTTCATTAAGAGAAAACTCTCCTTTGCCGATTTTATCTATGCAATTCATAATATCCAAAATCCAGCCTTTTGCAGCAAGCTCTTTGGTTTCTCTTAGAAAGAGTGTTTTACTCCAATATTTTAAAATATTCTCTCTCAATTCAACCTTCCCGTCCCTTACATAGAATATTTTCCCTGTTAAGGGAATGTTTTTCAGCAAAATATTGCATCCGACCCAACCTGCACGTCGCGCGGTTTCCGATAATGGCTTTCTCTTCTCTATAATTTCTGGTACAAAAAAATGTTTCGGAACAACAAAGAAATTTTGTATTTTATAATTTTGTAAATCATAATTTAGCAGGAAAAGACTTGGGTTATTATAACTGGTTAATCTTTCAAGCATGGTCCGGTATGCACCATCAACAATTTTCATTCCCATAGAATCTTTCTTACTTTTTAGTTCATATTCTTCACGACATATCGAACAATAAAAATCCGCAACAGGCTTCCCATTATTGAATTGAAGCAAGTTTGATCCGCAATTTGGACAAAACACTTCATTACCAACCCAAGCCTCGCTTAAGACGCGACTTTTTTGCGAAGCGCTATGATATCCTTTTGAAATTTTTACATCAAAGTGTATTTGCATACTCTATTATATGAACCGGGTAACCAACAGCTCTGCTGTGGGAATGCCACATTATTCTCTCGCTTTCGTCGGGTTCCGAAATTTCGATCCTGGTCGGAATGAGTAACCCGATATTTAATTTCTTTTTCCAACTTCACTCCCGCCTTCCCTCGCGCACCGGCGGCTTCAATCTGCCCGTGGGCCATATTATCAAAATCTGTTGCGCATCGATGGTGATTTGGAACCTTTCCCATTATGTAGAAGGAAACTATTATGCTTTTTGACAAGAATCAACATATTTTTAAGCGCCCAAATACGGCCATTGCCCAGAACGGCCCCAAAATGGCCGGCCATCCTAAACAAAAAACGCGCCACGCCGCTCAAAACCGTGTCACATTTTCGCAACCCTTTTGGGCATACTATCTTACACCGTTGGCCTTATACTTTATAATAGCCCTAACGAAACTGTACATTTTAAAAAACGAAGAAACAAACCCATTTTGCCGGCCCTCTCCCGACCACCCAACCTATTCTCCGGCAACAAATAATAGTGGAAAATGCCCTGATGCGTACTAATTATACGGAGAGGCTGGGATTCGAACCCAGGGACGGCGTTAACCGTCAACTGCTTAGCAGGCAGCTGCCTTCGGCCGCTCGGCCACCTCTCCTTAACAGAACTAAGGGATGAAATATAAACGATTGGCAGGGAATATCAAGAGAATTATGAAGGCAAAGAAAAGAGAGAGCAAATCCTTATTCTTACTCCCCTCGCGGAGGCACCAACTGAAAATCCTTGCTGCGCGAAAGAAAACGCCAGTAGGCCCGCTCGATTATCAGCGAGACTTCCTGGCCCTTAAACGGCTTGGTAATATATTCATCGGCCCCCAACGAAAGCGCCTCCTTGACCGAGCATGCATCCCCGTATCCGGTCATCATGATAACGCCCACCTCGGGGAAACTCTTCTTGATGACCTGAAGAAGCTCAAAACCGGACATTTCCGGCATAACAATGTCGGTTAATACCAGATCGACCGGATTATTCCTGATAAATTCCAGCGCCTCCCGGCCGCTCGAGACCCCCTTTATAGAGTATCCTTTGCGGGCCAGAAGCTGTTCCAGCACCCCCCGCACCATCAAGTCGTCATCGACGACCAGAATTGTTATGGCTGTCTTCATACCGTGGTTTTGACAGGAATACCCTTCTCCAAAGCTCTGATCACTTCGTCGACAAAATCTTCCAGCATGACCGGCTTATACATCAATGAGGTAGCCCCTTTGACTCCAGCCTGATTGATAAGACGCTCGGTGGCGTTTCCGGTGATAATAATGACCGGCAGATATGGTCTGATTTCCTTTATTTTCGCCACCGCCTCAACGCCGGCCATCTCGGGCATAATCAGATCCATGGTAACCAGGTCATAATTGGCTTTCCCAACCTTGCTGACCGCGTCAAGACCATCAACCGCCAGGTCGACCTCAACCGAATGGGTAATTTCGCAGAACTCTTTGAAAACATCACGTACCCTGGGTTCGTCATCAACGATAAGAATCCGGAACGGTTTCCCGCGTCGGCGCGCCATTTCTTCGATTTTGTGTATTTCCATTTTTGTCATTCACCTCGGGACTGGCGATAATTGTCAACCTGTCCCTTTCTTCTTTTTATATCGGCAACTGTTTTCAAAACATTCTGGCTCAGATTAAGTATTTCGTTGAGCGAGGTCTCGATCCGGTCGAGCTTGTCGGCGCCCGAGGGAACCGTATAGACCAACTTATCCTGATTGCGGAAAGCATTCAGCATAGTCGTTATTTCCCTTATGACATCGACCGAGCCGTTAATCAGGCGGGTGAATTCCGGTTCAAGGTAGGCCAGTTCGCGTATTTCATTCTTGGCTTTGGCCAGATTAATAGCCAGATTCAGGGCGAGCATTTTGACCTGATTGGCCAGTTCATCGACCTGACCAAACCAGTCGCACTGTTCGGCGGCATTTTCTTTTTTTTCTTCGCTCATGCCGACACCAGTTCTTTGACCTTCTGGCGCAGAGGCTGAATATCCGAGGACTTAAGAATATACCCATCAGCCACCCAGGTGTGGAAATCGGCCTTATAGGTCGAATAGGCCGAATTTAGCACCACCGGCAGATGTGGGTGTTCCTCTTTGAACCGCTTCAGAATTTCCAGACCGCTGGCCTCTTCCAGCTCGATATCCAGAATCACCAAGTCAAATTCCTTCTCTCCGGCCAGCCGGAAAGCCTCCTCACCCGAGGCCGCCGTCTCCACCTGAAAACCGTCCCGGGTAAAGAAGTCTTTATATAGTTTCCGTATATGGTCTTCATCGTCAACTACCAGAAGTCTGCTCATCGACACCTCCTTTATATTGAGGCAACTCTATAAATAGTTTCGGAAGAATCTCCGAGGAACTTTCGACGCCGTAATTTCCCCCATGATAGCGAAGAGTCTCCCCGGCTACAATTATGGATAATTTCTGTGTCCCCGTGGAATTTCCAAATATCTGTTTTAAGGTCTTGACGACTTTCGCCCGCGCCTCTTCCCCACCGTCGAATCCGATCACGAGCCGGACGTTGCCATCATTGACCACCGTAACCAGTTCGATAGTGCATTCATCGGTCATCTCTTCCACCGCTATAATCATGAACTGAAGCAGCGCATGCTGCAACTGGTCGGGATTTCCCCAGACCGACGGTTTCGGATCGGCCAATTTCAGGAGGGGCGGTTTGTGGCGATGTTTGATTTTGGAGTGAAGCAATTGGCTCGTGGTCGATACCAGATGATTGAAATCAATCTCTCTGGTTTTGGTGCGGCTGGCACGGGAGAAATCGAGCACATGATGCAGGACGGTTTCGGCCCGCTTGGTTTCGGAGAGGATGATGCCGAGATACTCGGTATTTCCCTCGTTGTTGCCGGCGGAAAGCAGAAGATTGGCAAAGCCGCCGATAACGGTGAGCGGGTTGCGAAGCTCGTGCGCAATCGAAGAGGTTAACTCGCCGATGACCGACATTTTCTCTACCCGAATAATTTGCTCTTGCGATTCGGCCAATTGTATGTTGATCTGTTCCAGTTCGGCGGCATGTTCAATGGCCTTGTCATACAGGCGCGACCTTTCGATCGCCACCGCGGTATGATTGGCGAAAGTCTGGAGCAGAGAGACCTCGGAGGAGGTGATTCTTCGTCCGGTAATCCGGTTGTCGGCGGCGATCAACCCCAGATTTTTCCCTTTGCTGATAATGGGCGCCACCGCCAGATTGCCCGTGTTGAGACGATGGAGAATATCCGCCGAGGCCGGCGAGAGGTTTTCGCTTCCATTGACATTAATACCGCAGGCATCATTAATCGCCCGGCTAAAGAATGTATCTTCGGCGAGTGGAATTTTCCATCCCGCAATTAATGACGATAATGAATAGTTCGAGGCATTCTCCCGCTCGCTGTAGTCATCGAGCAGCTCTTTCAGCGAATGATGCTGCCGCGCCAGGCGCGACCAGATTTGCCCCGCCTCTTCCGGATTCGAGGGTCCGACGGCAATTTTCCCCTCCAGATAGACAGCTTCGGCGTCGGTCAGAAAAAGAAAAGCCCGGTTGAATCCCAGTCCCTGATTGGCCGTGACACCGGTGAGGATGATTTTCAACACTTCATCGAGGTCGGCCGTGGATGAAAGCGCCTCGGAAACCTGAGACATGATGGAAAGTTCAAAGATCGCTTCTTCCAGTTCCGCATTCTTCCTGAAAGTATCGGTGACATCCTGCACCACCCCCAATAAGCCGAGAATCTCCCCGGAATCGCCCCGGAAAGGGTGGCAGAAAATGTTCAATATGGCAAAATGTCCATTGCGGTTGGTACAGCGATGCCCTTTTCGCTGAAAGGTGCGGCCACTCCAGATGGTATTAAAAGCTTCGGTGAAACCGCAGCTGAAGACCGATTCGATGTCGTGAAGAGAATAGCCGTGCGCTTCCCCGATCGAATCAAAACCGATGACCGCGGCGGCGGTACTGTTAATGTATTCAATCAGGCCGCGTTCATCAGCCACAAAAAATCCCAAGGGAGAATCGTCAAAATGGGCCTTTAAGAAAGCAATTTTGCTTTCGGCCGGCATGGTGTGGGTGAGGTCAATCATTCTAAACTCCCGCCGGTGATTTCTGATAGTTTATGATGTTAGAATTCTTGTCTTTACTGTCGCTTGACTCTGCGGCCAATTCCTCAATTTGCAGCAGACGGCGATTGATCTCGGCGATTTTGAGCGATTCGCTCTCAATCCGCCGCAGCCGCTCCACCGTTCCCGGCTCGAGATCCTTATCAAGGTAGAGCAAACACTGGATATTCCCGATTATGACCGACAGAGGATTATTAATTTCGTGATTTATTGAGACCGCCAAGCGCCCCGCTCGTTCCAGTTTATTTTCGACCGGATCATTCGCCGGGACACCCTTCAGTTCATTCTGAATTTTACGCAACTCCTGTTCCTTACGCTCCAATTGCTTTTGATATATCATGCGCTCAATCGAGACCGCTATCTGATCGCCCACTATGGAAAGCAACTGTAGATCCTTCTCCATGAAAAAGTCGGTCTGACTGTGGGCGAAATCGATGACGCCGATTAGTTTCTCTTCCACCATAAGGGGAATAAAGAGAAAGGAGCTTCTGGCCAGTTCGGGCGGGCGATCCTTATTTTTTATATGGGATAAAAGTATCGGTTTCTTCTGCTGAGCGGCCCAGGCGGACATACCGGTTCCGAAATCGAAACGAACGAAGTCGATCGGTTCGACCTTGTCTCCCAACGAAACCACCTCATCCAATCCCTTTTTTCTTTTATCATAGAGATAGAGCGTGGCGGAATCAAAGGGAATCACTTCCTGTATCAATTCCAGTAGCTTGCGGAAAGTGGCTTTGCCGGGAGGTTCTTTGCGCATCAGCAAGGCCACCCGGGCCACCAGATTAATCTTATTCCAGAAGCTGTGGGTTGAATCTTCGATTTTACCCTTTTTATTTGCCAAGGTGATTATCCTTTATGATCTTTGCAATTTCTTCCAGCAGCCGCCCGGCGGCGCTCTCCTCAAGGCGGTTGAAAAGGTTGACCTTCTCATCCGCCGGAAGGATCAGCGCGGGATCATTGACATCATCTTCAAGAAATTGCCACTGGTTGGAGGCTTTCAACTCATACTCAATTCGATCCATCTTAATTGTTTTCCCTCGGGCAAGATCAATCACTCTCAAAGTCGCCGTCAGGACGCCGTAAATCCGATACCGACAGACAGCCAGTGGTATGATGGTCCGTTTTTTCCGGATAATATCCATTTTCTCAACAGACACATCGACCAGATACCTGCCTCCCAAATTTCGGCCCAGGTTGATGAGCTGATTGAGATCGGCCGGAACAGTCTGATCGGAATACAGTTTCACGATCGGGACACTGCTGATGGCCGAAAGGTAGAGATTAAGTTTTTCGCTCAGGTGCGGATCGGCATAAGGGCAGGCGGGCTGATTGATATTCAGAATAATGCCGTCGCCGGCCACGGCCGGTGTTATCGCCGCCAACAGAAGAAAAACAAATTCCGCCAGTTTCAGATGCCTGGGAAACATTTACTCACCGCCTTTCGATACTTTCCGGCGGTAAACATACTTATTGACGACATGTTGGACTCTTTCATCAAATGCGGCCATCTCTTTGGGAAGAATCTCAAGTTCGCTTTCGGAAAGAAAATCCCTGAGATACTCCCGCGAAACAAATTCCACTCCCACAAGCCATCCGTCGCCTTCTGCCTCCGCTCTTTTGATTACCCCGATTATGTTGTCCAGGACTTCTATATCCTGAAGCGTCATTTTCATGGAGACAATCGTTCCTTCCTCAAACGGCGCGTCGGTTTCCAGCAGGAGCCCACCGGCCGACAGGTTCAGGAGATGACCACTATATAACGCGCCGTCTCCTCCGGGATAGAATTTTCCCGCATGATCTTTCAGAATGGCAAGACCCACCGGCCCTGAAATTTGCAATCGGATATAGCGCCTTTCGTGGTCTTTGTGCAATTTAAAAGGCAGTTTCACCGCGGTGATAGTATCATCGGCGGCGATTTCGCCCGGGTACTTTGATTGAGTTGCATCCATGAACTTGCTCCTTTTCATTCCATTAAACTCTTTAAATTTTCGGTCAAATAGTTTGCCAGTTCGGTTCGTTTCTTTTCGTCGAAGTCAAAAAACTTGAGCGGCAGATTCCGCAGCAGATTTCGGGGAAGTTTCTCAAAGCAGCTTTCGCGAACCACAAACTCGATTCCGAGACAGTTTTTGTTGCCATCGCTGCGACGGCGATGGCGGATTCTTCCCACCATCAGTTTCGGCAGGACAAAATCATCGAGAATCAGGTGCAGAACCGTGAATTCCTCAGTGGTCGGTAACAAGGGCACATTGATCAGCATACCGCCGCCGGAGATATTGACGGTGCTGGTTTCCAGCCACTTCATCCGGCTGAGCCGGACATAGCCGATACTACTGTCATCAAACAGGGTCAGCCGGACATCCCTCGCGAGATTGACACGTACAAATTGCCGGCGGACCTGAGGGTTGACATTGAGTGCAATCGGTATCTGGAGACGTCCGGCGCGAGGAACCGATATGCGGGAAACAAACTCCACCGGTTCACCCTTATAGTCGAAAAAGACTTCGATTTTCTGATTGTTGATTAATTGGTCGATGCGTCCGCAGGAGCCGGAGCGGTCGATCACGAGATTATTATCCGTCACCGCCAGAATTTTCGTGCTCAACATTTGGCCGGGAAATTGTTCAGTGCGAATCTTTATTTCCCGGCCGACCAATTTGGAGTAGTCAATTTCGCGGCTGTTGATAACAATAATCTCGGTATCCATCAGATTAATCCTTTTTGACGTTCTTTTACCTGCTGCTCGAAAATGAACTTCACCATTTTATTCTGAACCTGGGTCGTGAATCCTTTGATCTGTCCGGGTAACTGATCAATCTCTCGCTGCGAAAAGCACTTGGGCAGTTTACGATCGGTGATAAACTCCAATCCGGCAAAGCGCCCGTCCTCGATTCTTATAATGCGGCAGCAGAGAGCACCGAGCAGCCGAGGAATCCCCAACATTTCGTATCTGCCCATTTTTACCAGCAGAAGGTCGCCTTTCTGAACAGGTGTATCAACCTTCATCAAGAGGCCGCCGGCCGAAACATTGGATGAATACGAATTGAACCATTTGATTTCCCCCATATGGAGGCTGCCGTTGGAATTTTTCAACAGGGCATATTTCAGGTCCAGACGCATATCGACTCGGACAAACTGCCGTCTCTGAACGCGCTCCACCTGTCCGATGGTATGCAGCAGAATTTGACTGTCGATGCGACCGGGCAGAGTTTTGAGAAGTGCCGAAAAGCGGTACAGTGCATCGGGCCGCATGAAATGAACATACACTTTCGAATTGGCGGTCAGCAACGTATGGCCGCCGACAAAATCCGGTTTGGTGATAATCAACCCTTGCGGGCCGAAATCCTCCACCCGCGAGACATAGGTTCCTTCCTCGCCCTCGCGGCCGACTACCAGTTCAATCCGATCCCAGAGGTTCAGAGGCAGTCTGCTTGTATGTCGTTCCGTTTTCAGCATGGCCAATATCAGACCGCTTTCGCCTCGGCCAGATTGCTTCGGCCCTGTTCGATCGCCAACTCCAGTATCTTTCTGGCCAGAGCGGTTCGGCTCTGGTCGCCCTTATTCCGGTAAATGAATTCCTGCCCGTTACGAATGGTGGTATTGAAATATTCGCGGGCCAGGTCATAGTCGCCGATTCTTCGCGAGAGCTCGGCGATGAGGTAAGACGCTTGAATCTGCTGATTGCCTTCGCCGATATCGCGCCCATCCTCGTACGCCTGCTTATAATAACGGGCCGCGAATGTAATCGCTTCCCGCTCGTTGGTCGGGACACGATCCCATTGGGCGGCCAGGCCGGTCAGGAAATCATAAAATGACCGATGATTATGAAATCCGGGATTAGCATCATCATCGCCCGAACCGAGAGCCTGTTTCTTCTGCTCTTGTAAGATTGCCTCCAGAGTGTCAATCTTGCCGTCGATCAGAGCCATTAACTCCCGGAGTGACGAAAATTCGTGGTCATATTTATCTTTCATGGGGTACAGCATCGATTTCATTTCGGCGGAGATCTGAACATCCTCGAACTGTTGCGCCACCGCCTGCTCGAAGTGGTGCGCTTTCTCGACAACCGCCGCCACCGAATCTTTCAGCAGGGAGTACTTGCTGCCGATATCGGTCATATACCCTTTAATGGCCTGGCGGTTAGTATTTTCTCCCCCCTCCATCTCGCGGAAAACCCAGCCGATTCTCAAATAGAAGCGTCCCAGATCAAGATCAACCGGCTTATCATTCAGCAATTCATCCTGGATAGCCAAAAGAAATTTAAGGATAGCGGTTTCGTTGGGATGACGATTGCCGTCAAGTTCCTGGCCGATGGCCTTGATAACAGAGTCGGCCTGGGCCAGAAGGTCGAGATGTTTTTCCTTGATGGTTTTGACCCGATAAGTTTTGAAATATGAATCTTCTTTCCATTCCTTGAAGCTGTTGTTGAATTCCCGGCTGTAGAAACAGTTGCTGCAGGTGGCGATAAAATAGAGGAGGGGATTGTAGGCCTGGTAGCGCGGGTTGCGCCACTTTCTTCCCGTGGGACAGAAATCGGTATCGCGTCCTGTTTCGGCATACGCCCCCACCCGAATGGTTTCAAATTCATTCAATGTCTTGCAGATCGGGCACTCTACCTTTGTGAGAAAAAAAGGTGATTCCGTCGCCATTACTAACTCCTTGCCAATCCTTGAAGATTCAAGTTCTGTTTCATCTCCATGGCCTGTCGCAGAATCTCCTGGCGATTGCGGGTTCGACTGTCCCCTTTTGGGGCAGGAACTTTGTTATCGGCCGGCGGCCGGTGCCGTTCGCTCTTGAAATCGACAAATTCGAAATCTCTTGAGCGGACCGACGAGCGCGTTTCCGCCGGCAACGACACACCCGTATCGGACAATGAGAGGCCGGGGGAGGCGAGGGAGATATTCTTCTTCTGTTTTCCGGTGAATAATGAATAGACGAGAGCCGTCAGGATTCCGGCGGCCATAAAGCCGGCGAAATTCAATCCGATATCAATCAATTGCTCGGTCGAAAATCCTATTTCCATATTTTCCTTTCTTCAGGCTTTCAAGTCCAAATGCGGCGTCGGCGGGGTTTTCTCGTCCTCTTCTGCCTCTTCCTCCGGACCATCATCCTTCTTCCTATCCTTTTTCTTTTCTTGCTTGTTCTGTTTATCTTTGTTTATGATCACCAGATCGCTTTTTTCGGTCTCGTGGGTTCTTTCGGTATCGACATTGGTTTTTTCCTTAAGGGCTGCGGCCACCTGCCGCTGTTCCATTTCGGAGTGAGCCTTCTGCATCTGGCTGAGCTTTCCGGCCACCTCCGCTTTGGATAAAGCATCTGAAAGTTCCACCGGCCGTATCATACAACCTGCTTTCTCAACCGCTCAAGGCGAATCTCTCCCGAATCATTCCGCGCAGTTTAAGGACCGCCTTGGTATGTATCTGCGACACTCTTGATTCCGAAATCGTCATAACCTCGCCGATTTCCTTGAGTGTCAGTTCTTCAAAATAATAGAGCGCAATGACCAATTTTTCCTGTTCGGTGAGACGATCGATGGCGGTCACGAGGAATGCCCGCAATTCGCTCTTTTCCAGATCTCCCAGCGCCGTGGCCCGCGAATCATCGCGCACCGTTTCGATTCGGGGCACCTGATGATTGTCTTCTTCCCGATAAATGGTCTCGTCCAGCGAGAGAAGGGACGAACCACTGACATCTCCTTTGGCCAGCATAAGTTCCTCTATCGTGCAACCGAGTTTTTGAGCCAGTTCGGCATCATTGGGCGGGCGACCGTAATCATTCTCCAGACTCAAAATCGCCCGCTCGATTTCGCGGGCGCGAGCGCGGGTGGAACGCGGCACCCAGTCGAGAGCGCGCAACTCATCCAGGATGGCGCCTCTTATCCGCGGAACGGCATAAGTTTCGAATTTTACTCCACGCTGCGGATCAAAGTTGCCGAAAGCCTCCACCAGGCCGATTACTCCCGTATTGATCAGGTCCGATAACTCCACCGACCGGGGAAAACCAATGGCCATCCTTCCGGCAACATTGCGCACCAGAGGAAGGTACTGCCGCAGCAACCGGGCACGTACTTCCGGACTGGCGTCACGCTGATAGCGCAACCAGTCTATTGATGGTTCCGACGCTTTCTTGATCGGTTTTTCCGGTTCGGACGGTGCTTGGTACACGGAAATGCGCCTGGTTTTTCCCTGGCTCTTCACTTCACGTTTCGCTCGAATTTTTCTCGTGCTAATCATTTGAATGCTATTCCTTTATATCGGCTAGAATCCTTTGAGAATTTATATTTCCGGTTAAATTGACACGATTATACTCGGCCCCGTTTGCCCTTTCACCCCGAAGCAGATTTCTTAGAGACAGAAGCCCGTCCATGGCCGGTGAGGCCGGCGCCAATCCGATTAGCGGTTTCTGTTGCGCCACCGATGTGACAATTGCATCATCCTCAAGGAGATAGCCGCCGTCGTACGGCAGAATCCCAAGAAACCGCTCGGCCGTGACCGCCAATTTCTGATATATATACTCATGATCATTGCTGTTCGTGACACGATTGATCAATAAATGCACAGCGATATTTTTATTGCATTTTGCAAGATACTTGAAAAGGCCATACGAATCGGCAATCGAGGTTAGCTCGGGATTGACAACGATGATATTGGTATCGGACGTGCATGCCGCAAGACGAATCAGATCGATCAGGCCCGAGGGGGTATCGAGGATAACAAAATCGTAGACGTGGAAAAGAGAACGAATATCCGCCGCAAAATGCGCAAACGATCCGGCTTCAAAATCCTGGGGGTCGACGGCGCATGAGGGTGAGGCAATCAAATGCAGATTGTTATTGACTTCCGTTAGCGCCTTTTCTGCATCATTACGATTTCCGGTGACATCCAGCAGGGTGCCCCGAGGCGTTACGTTGGCAAGAATATGCTGATTTCCGAAATACCAGTCGGTGTCGATAAGCAGGCATTTTTCATCGGCCTCGGCCATGGTCGCGGCCAGGTTGAAAGCGATGGTCGATTTCCCAACGCCCCCTTTTCCGGAAAGCAATGAAACCAGATGGGGTCCCCTCTTCTCCGGGATGCCTTCATGATAATATTCGGCCAGACGATTAATCTTCATAGCCGGCCTCCTCTACTTTCAATATCCTGCGGGCGATAACAGCCGGATCAACCGTCTTCAACAGCCCCATCCCACCGGGTGAATCAGCCAGATAGGCCAGCGGAATATCCAGATACCGCATCATGGTAAGAATGCCGCCCCAGCGCGGAGTCTCATCAAGATGCCCCGCGATGAGATAGTTGGGCGCCAGAGACTCAAAGAGGTTGATGGAATCGATCAGATCGCGCGATCGGGTGCAAACCGAGAAGCATAAGAAAAGGAGATCGGGACTGATTTCGCTTATTTTCTTCATCAGTTCCATATGTTGCTCCTCGCGGCCGTTGAGCGAGGGGGTATCAATCAGAAGGATTGAGTCCTTTTTATGTTTCTTTTCCGACCGCCCCGAAATATCAAGCGGAACGCCCAGTATGTCGGCATACCCGCTGATCTCCTCGTAAGCGGAAACTTTGATATTATCGAGCGAGGAGAGCGTGACTTTCTTATTGAGACCGGAGGAAAGCAGGGCGGCCATTTTGGCCAGAGCGGAGGTTTTTCCGGCGCCGCTCGGCCCGACAAAAACCACCCGCATACCCGGCTCAATCGGAACTTCGTCGGCCGTGTACTTTTTTAATTCCTGAAGGAGGATTTTGTAAGCGGCCAGTTCCGCCGCTTCCGAGGTCAGTCTGGTTTCGACCTCGTCAGCCAATTCACGGGCGATCTCGACCGGAATATCGGCATCGATGAGATTGAGATAGATCGGCCGGACTCTCCGGTCGATCTCGCCCATTGAATCCGCGGTACGCTGAGAATTGAGAATGCAATCGAGTTTCTTTTCCAGCATTACGGCGAAATCAATGGGGTCGGATGTCGCCGATAAGTGCGACAATGATCCAGCTTTTTCAACCGGTTCATTCCGGTTAGACTTTATTTCCGGCCGTGGTTTTGTTTCCTTTTTGGCCGGTCTGGGTGCCAGAGCGCTTTCATCGATGCAGGCGGTCACCTCGACGCGGTCTCCTCCCTGCACTGTTTCGGTGACCGGACAGAGACGGGTCTTGAGAATCACGGCACTATTGCCCAATTCCTCTTTGATTATCTTGAGCGCGCCTGCTACGGTGGGAGCTGTGAATGATTTAATTATCATCGCCAATTCTCACTGTTCCGATGGAGATGACCTCCACATTGTTGGTAATTTCATTGTAAGAGAGCACTATCAGGCCGGAATAGGCGGCCTCGGTCAAACGTTTTAGAGCGAGCCTGATATTGGGGGAGCAGAGGCAGATCGGATTATGTCCTTCCGTGGTTATACGCTCAATCTGCCGTCCGAAAGCCTTCAATAGTTTTTCCGAATCGGCCGGTGCAATTACCAGCATCAGTCCCTGCTTGGTGTTCTGCACGGCGTCGGTAAGCATCTGTTCAATAGTCGGATCGATGGTAAAGACATGAATGCGGTTGTCTTTATCACGATGCATATTAGTTATCTGCCGTTTCAGCGCCATTCTCACATATTCTGCGAGAACATCAGTTTCTTTGGTGACGGGGTAATAATCGGTAATGGTTTCCACAATGGCGGCCAGGTCGCGAATAGGAATCCGTTCGGTGAGAAGCACCTGAAGCACGCGCTGGATGGCCGAAAGAGGCACCACGGACGGGATAACATCATTCACCAGCGAGGGATGGTCCTCCTTGAGAGTATCTATCAGATGAGCCACATCCTGGCGGCTGAGTAATTCGGCCGCATAGATCTTGATTGTCTCAGTGAGATGTGTCGCCAGTACGGCCGAGGGTATGACGGTGGTGTACCCGCGCGACTCGGCCAGTTCTTTCAAGTTGGGAATAATCCAGGTCGCCCCCAAGCCAAAAGCCGGCTCATTGGTGGCGAATCCTTCCAATTCATCCTGAACATATCCGGGATTGATGGCCAGGACATGGTCTAGCATCAATTCGTAGCCCGCGATATTTATGCCTTTGACTTTAATACGGTACTGATTGGGCTGAAGCTGGACATTGTCGCGGATACGAATGGGTGGGACAATAACACCCATTTCCGACGCCAGCTGGCGACGAATGGTCGAGACGCGATCGAGCAGGTCACCGCCCTGACTGGCATCGACCAGAGGAATAAGGCCGTAACCGATTTCAACTTCGAGGGAATCGACTTTGAGAAGATCCTCGGTGCGCTCCGGCGGGGCATTTGCGCCCTTCTGCGCCAACTGTCTATCATCATCCACTTTCTTTTTCTTCAGGTTTTCGTTGGTGATATATCCGATCGCGCCGACCACAGCTCCCAAGAGGACAAAGGGCAGGGTCGGCATACCGGGCACAATGCCGAACAGCACCAACATCGAGGCCGCAATCATTATGGCGCGCGGTTGTTTCACCAGTTGATTGGTGAGATCGCTGCCCATATTCGATGTCGACGCGGCCCGGGTGACAATGATGCCGGCGGCGGTGGAAACGATCAGCGCCGGTATCTGAGTGACCAGACCGTCGCCCACCGACAGAAGCGTATAGGTGCGCAGAGCATCGGAGACCGTTTTCCCCTGCATCAGAATGCCGATGATGAATCCGCCGACCACGTTAACCATGGTGATAAGGATGCCGGCGATAGCATCGCCGCGGACGAACTTGGAGGCGCCATCCATGGCGCCGTAAAAGTCGGCTTCGCGGGCAATCTCTTCGCGACGGCGGCGGGCCTCCTGGTCATCGATTAATCCGGCGTTGAGGTCGGCATCGATGGCCATCTGCTTTCCGGGCATGGCATCGAGAGTGAACCGTGCGGCCACTTCCGAGATGCGTCCGGCCCCCTTGGTGATAACGACAAACTGAATGATGACCAGAATTATGAAGATGATAAAGCCCACGACATAATTGCCGCGGACAACGAAATTTCCGAAAGAGTTGATGACTTCGCCGGCGTATCCGTTGCCCAGAATCAGACGGGTCGAGGCGACATTCAACGCCAGCCGCATCAGCGTAACTATTAAAAGCATGCCGGGGAAAACCGAGAGTTCGAGCGGCCGGGTGATATAAAGGGTGGTCAAAAGGATAACCAGCGAGAAAGTTATATTGAAAGCCAGAGCGAAATCGAGGAATCCGGGCGGCACCGGTATCACCAGAACCCCGATGGTCCCGATGACAAAAACCGCCAGGATTATATCCGAGCGCTTCATGAGATTGCTAAGCAGGGAATTGCCTTCAAACGCCATTTCTTAAACTCCCACTCCCTTAAGCCGGTACACATAGGCCAGCACCTCGGCTACGGCGCGGTACAACTTAGCCGGAACATACGAGCCGACCTCGCACATGCTGAAAAGGGCCCGCGCCAGCGGCGGATTCTCGACGACCGGCACTTCCGCCTCACGCGCGATCTCTTTAATTTTCTCCGCAATCAGCCTTTCGCCTTTGGCAACGACCATGGGCGCATCCATCTCCGTCGAATTGTACTTGAGCGCGACTGCTATATGGGTCGGGTTGGTCACGACAACATCGGCATTGGGGATTTCCTGCATCATTCGCCGGCGGGACATCTCCCGCTGTATCTGTCGCACCCGCGCCTTGATCTGCGGTGAACCCTCGGTGTCTTTATATTCATCCCGGATATCCTGCTTGCTCATCCGGATTGATTTTTCGAAATCAAATTTCTGGTAGGCATAATCGAATATGGCCAGCACCAGCATAACCGCTCCAATTTGAAGCGTGGTTTTGAGTGCCATCTGCCCCATGGCGCCGGCAAAGACACCCACCGAGTTATCCGAGAGGAGGAAGAAGGAATCCATCTGGGCGGTGATAGCCTTGTAACCCACAAAGCCTATCAGTATGACCTTGGCGGTGTCGCGGATAAGCTCAACCAGCGAACGCGCCGAGAAAAGCTTCTTGATGCCGGTGGCGATATTCAGTTTGTCCAGTTTCGGTTCGAGCGGCTTGCCGGTGAAAAGGAATCCCACCTGCATGACATTGATTCCATACGCCACCACCATCAGGACCAGAAGAATCGGCCCCAGCAGAAAGAAGAAGGTCATTACTTTCGAAGTGAGAAGCGCCACCATGGTATCATAATCGGGATGCATACGCGGTGCTTCCTGAAATATGAAGATCATAAACTGCTTCAACTGCGAAACCAGAATGGGCCCCATGAAATAGAGGGCGACTGCACCAAGACAAAGAATCACGGCCGAGTTAAGCTCGGCGGAGCGGGCGACTTTCCCTTCCTCGCGCGCCTTTTCGCGGCGGCGCGGGGTCGCTTGTTCGGTGCGTTCCTGGAATTGCTCTTCAGCCATATTAACCTATCATGCGGTGCCAATGTTGTGAAGCAGCCGGATCACTTCCATATCGAGATAACCAATCGATTTTTCGATTATGAATCTGAAAACCGGCAGAGATATCGCCAGAATCAAAAAGCCGATGCCGATTTTTAGGGGGATACCGACAATAAATATATTCATCTGCGGCACAGTGCGAGCCACCACGCCAAGCGCCACTTCCGTTAAGAAGAGAGTGATTACCACCGGCGCCGAAATCTTGATGGCCATGACAAAGGCATATGAGGACAGGCGGATGATATTTTCACCGGCCGGTCCGGAGAAATTGAAAACGCCCACGGGAATCATTCGATAACTGTCGGCAAAGGCGGAGATGATGGCATGATGTCCGTCAATGGACAGAAATATCAACGACGCTATCAAAACCCAGAACTCGCCGACAATCGAGACTTCACTCCCGAACTCGGGATCGAGCACATTGCCGATAGCCAGACCAATCTGATAACCGACAATGCCCCCGCCCATCTGGATCGCCAGAAAAAGGAGTGAGAAGAAAAAGCCGATGATGAAGCCGATCAACATCTCTTTGGCGGCCAGAACGGCCAGCAGCCAGATTGAATTGACCGGCTCGAGCGACACCTGTGAGGCGACCGGAATAAGAATGATGGCCAGGATTATGGCCAGCCCCGCCTTGACCAACGGCGGCAGCACGCGATGCCCCAGTATTGGAGCGGAGATAAAGAGCCCGGCGGCCCGAAAGGATACCAGAAGGAGTATCTGAAGTTTGGCGGCGCTGTATGTTACGAATTCAAACAAATCTTTTTACCTACAGTACGGGTTATTCGTCAAGACTTTAATCAAGTCTTATGCCGGTCTGCAGGCGCGCCCGGAGGCGCTTTAAGTCGTTGATTTAATGAAGTTTAGAAAGAGAGTTAAAAAGGCCGGCGGCCCGGCGAAGCTGAGATGCGGAAAATAATACCGGACGAGACAGAAATATTTTCAGAAAGGCTTTTTTCATAAGGTTGAAATCATTCCATACATTCGCTGGGTGAATTCCACCAGCGTGCTGATAATCCAGGGGAGAAAAAGGAGCAAAGAAACCGCCACCACGATAATCTTGGGAATGAAGGTCAGCGTCATTTCGTGAATCTGGGTGATCGCCTGAAGGATGGAAATTATGAGCCCGATAAGCAGCCCTGAAATCAGCATCGGGGCCGAAACCAGAAGCATGGTGATAATCGCATCGCGGGCGATTGTGACAATCAATTCCGGAGTCATCTATCTGTCCTTCCTAATGAAATGATTCCACCAGAGATTTTACCAGCAGATACCAGCCGTCCACGAGAACAAAAAGCAGAATCTTGAACGGCAGGGCCACGATGGTCGGTGGCAGCATCATCATACCCATCGCCATAAGAACCGAAGCGACAATCATGTCAATAATCAGGAATGGAACAAATACCAGAAAGGCTATTTGGAAACCGGTGCGAAGCTCTGAAAGGACAAAACCGGGAATCAGAATATGCAGCGGCACATCCGCCGGTGTATTGGGTCGCGGCAAATTGGCCAGGTTGATAAAGAGAGCCAGGTCTTTCTCCCGCGTCTGGGCCAACATGAATTTGCGGAAAGGTTCAATTCCCTTGTTGAAGGCCTCTTCCTTGCCGATTTTTTCCTCCAGATACGGCTTCAATCCCTCGTTGTACGCCTTATTGGCCATCGGACTCATAATGAAAAATGTCAAAATCAGGGCCAATGAGATTAATAACTGGTTCGGGGGCAACTGCTGGGTGCCGATCGCCTGCCGCAGAAATCCCAGGACGACTACGATCCGAACGAACGAGGTGATCATCAATATAATCGAGGGTGCCAATGTCAGAACGGTCAGGACAAGGACAATTTGCAGCGTGGCCGATAGGTCACCCGGTTTGGATGACTGCCCCACTTCAACCGATACCTTGGGGATCGCCTGCGCCTGGGCGCTTGAAAATGCCAGGGCAAGCAGGATGATAAACGTTAAGATGCCAATTCTCTTTTTCATATCCTATGAAACCGTGCAATCCTATTTGTCCGGCTTAAGCCGGGTTAATTGACAGCGGCCGTCCTGGCCGCAGAGTGAAAACAGAAAAATCTAAGAGTTCTGTGACCTCCCGAAACTGAATACTTTGAAACGCTCTTTTGCCTCACTCAAGACATTTCTGAAACCGGCCGATGATTTTTCCGCATTGGCCGCCGAAAGCACTCTGGCGGTCTCATCACCATCCAATTCCGCCAGCGGGGTAATGCCGCTTTCGGTGATACCGATCAGGACGGCCCGGTCGGAGAAACGGACCAGAGAAACCGATTTTTTCTGCGCCACATAGGTGGTCTCGAGAACCTCCAGTACCCGATGGCCGCGATTGGCCGAAAGCTTGGATCCCATCATCTTCCGCAGCATAAACAGAAAGGCATAAATGGCCCCCACGACCACAATCAGGGCGCCGACCAGCTTGGCCATTGAAAGAAACACCGTCTCATTATCGGCACGCTTATCAACCGGGTTGATCGTACCGGCCGCTGTACCAGTACTGTCCGTTTGCACCAGATAGCTTTTCGTTGTGTCCGACGGGTCCGCAGTCACATGACCGAACCTCGTTAGCATCAGCAGGCCCAGAATCACCACCGCCAGAATGATCGCCAGCGTTACGGCTCTGGTTTTGGGATTGGCTTTCATTGCAGATTCTTGATTCTTTCTTCGGGCGAAATCAATTGCGTAATCCGCAACCCGAAATTCTCTTCCACAACTACCACCTCGCCGCGGGCGACACACTTTTGATTGACCAGAAGGTCGACCGGCTCGCCGACCAGCTTGTCCAGTTCCACGACCGAACCGGGTCCCAGAGCGAGCAGATCGGAGATGCTCATCTTGGCCCGCCCCAGTTCGATTGAGACAGGAAGATCGACATCAAGTCAAGAGGCTTATCTTCTTCCGCAGGCGGTCCCGCCTGAATCTCCTCTTCGGGCATCTTCAAATCGTTTTTTTCGTCCATGTTTTTGTCTTCACTCCTTTCCTATTCCGGAATGTAATTGAATAATCTGACAGGCTCTCCTCTTCCCGAAAAGGCCGGGGCGACATACGAATTTTCTCCGTTGGGCCACAAGCAGTTCAATCGGATTGTTGATCTTATGGTCGGTGGTCATCACATCGCCGACCTGCAGGCTGACAAAATCACGCAGCTTCAATTTGGTTCGGGCCAGTATGACTGCCAACGGCACCGGCACCGGCATCAGATTGTCGCGATTTATATCCCGGTTCTCGCGGAGATTTTTCCGCTTGGTAGCGTCAATCCAGTTCTGGGCGGAGAGTTTTCCCAAAACCGACTCCAGGGAAACATAGGGATAGCAAATGGTCAAAAGACCGGTCGTACTGAAAAGCTTGATTTGAATCGAAATCACAATGACCGTCTCATTGGCCGGGACAATCTGGATGAACTGGGGATTGCTCTCGAATGACTTCTGTTCGATGGTTATCGGCACGATCTTCGACCAGGAGTTTTCCAGATCGCGGTAAATTCTCTGCGCGATTTTCGACATCACCAGCCGTTCGATTCCGGTCAACTCCCGTTCGATTTCCAGGTTTTTTTCTCCACCGCCGAACATCCGGTCGATAAAGGCGAAAGCCAGGGCGGGATTGAAATCCATAATGCACAGCCCTTCCAGCGGCGGCGCCGTGAAAGTATAGGTGCATGAGGGAGAAACCAGAGACATGACATACTCCGAATAGTTGATCTGGTCGACCGACACAAGGTCGACATCAACCATGCTTCGCAGCATCGCCGACATGGTCGAACTGATATGCCCGGCGAAAGTATCATGCATGTTCTCCAGAGTCCGGACCTGGTCTTTGGAAACCCGATTGGGATGCTTGAAGTCATAGTTGACCACCGAACGCATCTGCTCCGATTTCCCGATGACCGGTTCCGGGTCGGGCGTATTCGACGACACGGTCGTCAAGAGGGCATCAATCTCATCCTGTGTCAGTATTTTGGCCAAGGAAACTGTCTCCTGTTACCTGTCATTGAAGGATAAAATCGGTGAAATAGACCGCCGCCAGATCATCAATCTTCAAGAGCTGCTCGACGCGCTTTTTGATCTGATAACGGGTGATCTCTTTCTGCTTGGAATCGGACAACTGTTCGATCGTTTTCGACCCGAGAATGGTTATCAGGGCATCGCGGATAAGCGGCTGGCGTTCCTCAAACAGCCGGGCCGTTTCGGGCGAGCCGATTTCGAAACCGATCGAGACCGATAGAAATCTCGTTCCCGAGGTGCCGGCCGGGTTGACAATGATATCATCCAGATTGACCACCGAGCCAGCTCCTTCTGACTCTTCCTTCTTATCAGTTTTCTTTTCAGTCTTTTTCTCTTCGCTCTTTTTTTCAGCACTGGCCGTCTCCTGCCTGGTGACTTTTCCCGAAGAACGGAAAAAGCTCGTCCCAACAAAGTAGCCGGCCACGATCATGACCAGACTGATGGCCGCATAGATTGCCAGAGGAGGGATTTTCCTTCGGGCCTTTTCTTTTCCGCCATCCTCGGCGGCCATTGCGTCATTAAGTTCTACATTTTCCTTTTTCGGGGGCATCTCAATGCTCCTCCATTTTATCATTCATCGACAATCGATCGGACCCGGTGGCCAGCCTGCGAAAGGCGGCCACCCTCCTGATAATCTCATCGGGAGCTTCCTTGACCATTATCTTCTTGCCGTCGGTCAGACTGATAATAGTATCGGGGCTCGATTCGACAAATTCGATCAGATCGTCGTTAATCACGATTTCCGCGTTATTTAATCGGGTCACTTTAATCATCTAACCGTTTCCCATTACCTCTTGAGGTTGACCAGTTCATCCAACATATTGTCGGAGGTGGTGATGATTCTGGCGTTGGCCTGAAATCCTCTCTGAGCCGTGATCATATTGGTAAATTCCTGGGCTATATCGACCGAGGAAGCCTCCAGCGCACCCGAGGAAATCGTTCCCGAGATGGTCTCGCCGGCCACGCCCTCGATAGCCTGGCCAGAGTTGGCCGAGGCCTGATAGAGCGAGCGACCCGCCTTGAGCAGACCGGCATGGTTGTTGAAATCGGCAATGATTATCTGCGCCAGGACACGGCTGACACCATTCGTGAAAATCCCGGAGATATTACCGGACTTATCAATGGATATCTTGTCGAGAATCCCCAGTCCATAACCATCCTGGGTCATAACCGAGGCGGTATGGGGCGAGGCGAATCCGGTTAGACCGTCATATCGGCCGGTTGTACCGGAATCGATGGCGATATTGACCGGGGCCGCGCCGTTATTGGGATTGAATGTCAGCGAGGTGGCGCCGCCGATATAATTGAAGGAAAGCATTGAGCCATCCTCATTAAATCGAACCGTCCCGCTGCCGCCGTCCACTACGGTCTCATTGCCGTTAAAAGATGCCGACCAGGTCCACTCGTTGGGATTGACCGATTTAAGAAATTCCAGAGTAAGCGCATGCTTGCCGCCCTGCGAGTCATAGACCGTAATCGACATAGCATGAGTGGTGTTAGCCGTATTGATTACGGCGGTTCCGGCGTTCAACCCATTAAGGCTGCTCACCTCAACGCCGCCGGCACCCAAACCCGACACGCCCACCGCTAATCCGGTCACGTCATCGACCACGATTCCCAGCGTCTGGCCCGGAAGGGCCGAGCCGCCGGTCGGCGTGAAACTATCAGTGCAACTGAAAGTGTTATTCGTCCCGCTATTGGCCAGGAATGTTGCGCCAATGGGATTAAAGATTACTCCCACAATATTGCCGCCGATCGCAACACCGCTGCCATTCAGGGTTACCGCTGAAGTCGAAGACTCAATATTAAAATCCGCACCTGAGCCGGCTTTGGTTCTGGTAATTTCGATTTCTCCTCCCACCAGTTGAGCATGTACGCCGCTTATCTGATTGATGGCGGAAATGAGATCATTAATGGTGGAATCCACGGTCAGGCCGGAGACGGTGTCGATACGACTGCCGTTGTCACGGGAGAGAGTAAACCCGGTGGCATCGGTCACTCCCAAACTGGTCAGGGTTGTACCCCCCGACAGTACCGCACCGGGATTGCCGAAGCCGTCATCGGCCACATTGTTGCCGGTAAAAGACGAATTGGTAGCCTGGTTCCCGGTGATATCCAGACGATGCACGCCGCCGGCGCCGTTAATGGCGGTACCGGTGACGGTGTCAATATTTGTCGTGCTGACCGATACCATGGTAGCCGCCGAATCGGTCGCCACCGAATTCAGGTTATTCCCGAGAGCAATCTGGGTGGTCATGCGAGCCGGGTCCTGCTGGCCGAAAGGCATGGTAACATTGCCGACCGTTGCGGTCGAAGGAATATTGCCGTTGGCATCGGCCATCTTCCCCTGCACAAAAAGACCGGTTGAAGGGTCAACCAGATTCGAGTTGGCGTCGAATCCGAAAGAACCGGCGCGCGTATAATACCGGCCGGTGTTATCGGCGAGGACAAAGAAACCCGAACCCTGAAGAGCCATGTCGGTTATCTGTCCCGTGGTTTCCAATCCTCCCTGCTGAAAGAGATTGTCGATTGTCGCCACCGTCATACCCAATCCCAGCTGGATCGGGTTGGTGCCGCCGGAAATCGATGAAGGTCTTCCGGCTCCCTTGTACGTCTGCACCAGGGCTTCCTGAAAATTAACCCGACCCGCTTTGTAACCGATCGTGTTGACATTGGCAATGTTGTCGCCGATTACATTCATTCTGACTTGGTGGTTTCGGAGTCCCGAAACGCCGGCAAATAGTGATGCCATCATAGGAGTACATCCTCCTTACCGTTTGGTAAGGCCTCCCCGTTTCGATACGGGGGCCAGCCTCGGTTAGTGTGTATTGTTACATTGTTCATTTTCTTCTCCTACAGGACAATGGCCGAATCAATGGCGGTGATAACCCCTTCCCGCAGATTCTCCCGCCCGAAAGCTGTGATAATAGTGCGATTGGGAATGGAAACCACATAGGCCGCCGATTCATCCAGTATCAAAGTCTCGCGTGAGCCTTTTCCGGCGGCTTTATCGATCGCCGCGGAAAGCTCGGCCATCTTGGTATCCGATAGTTCAATGCCGCGCGAATGAAGGCGCTCGCGGGCATGCTTGGAAATGTTTATTTGCGTGGCCTTGACCAGCTCCTGCGAGAAACTGTTCTTGGCCGCTTTTCCGGTGGCAACCGTTTTCGGCATTATCCGGCCGCGGTTGACTATGTCCAGAAGATTCACTTCCCGATTATAATTGTCGACTTGCATAATCAGTCTGCTCCTCAACCATTCGCTTCGTTTATGGCGCTGATATCGCTCAGAGGAATCTCCAGCCCGTTGACCTGCAGGAAGGCCGAGCCTTCGCGATAAACCACACCGTTGACTCGTCCTGTAACAAAGGTTGATGGTGTTATTTTGGTTCCTCCAACCGATTCACCGGAAATCTCTATGGTATAGTATCCCGAGGAAACTCGTTTTCCGGTTTCATCCTTGCCGTCCCAGACGACCGATGACTGGCCCGGGGGAACATCATTCTGGGTGAGCGTCCGTATTACCGTTCCATCGGCGTTCTTTATTTCCACTTTGATATGAGCGGCTTGCTCGGTTGTAGTGTAGTTGATCATGGGGCGATTGTCATCGCTTAGGTAAACACCGCTGTAGGTCGCTTTCACTTCCTTGCCGATCAGCCCGGTGGCCATGGTGTTGTTTATTGTCTGCATCTGCATAAGGTCCCACTGCTGGGAATTTACCAGAGCGTTATTGAGATTCTGCAACTGCTCCAGAGAGGAAAACTGCGCCAGTTCGGCGATAAAAGCCTCATCCTCCATCGGCTTCATGGGGTCCTGATAAGTCAGCTTGGTGACCAGCAGCTTGAGAAAATCGTCTTTATCCAGCGACTTCATGCTGCCGGTTGACAACGCCTTGCCGTTACTGTCAACGCCAACCGGTGATATGATACCCATTGCTTCCTCCTATATTACCCAGTTCACACCCGCGGCCGTGATATACATCAGGTTGCGGGAGATATTTTCCGAACGATTCAAAGATTCCCCGGCGGAATCGTACTCTTTTCTGTTACGGCCCCTGGCTTTAAGATCTCCGGCGGAGCGGCTGTGCGCAAAGCGGTTTCCCGCATGCTCCCCGCTGAGGGATACCTGAAAAGCATCAAGTCTGATTCCCTGACGAGCCAGCTGGTCATAGAGCTTGTCCAGGTTGGTCTCGACCACGGCGCGGGCGGCGGAGTTCTCGACCACCAGTCTTCCCGTAATCGAGTCATGCTGAGAAGTCAGAGTCAATCGTACATTTCCCAGATGCTCCGGCTCCATCTTGATGATAATTGTCCGGCCCTGCTTCAGGTCGGTTTCGCGCACTTCCGGAGGCAGGACAAAACGAACAGCGGTCATCTCCGAAGTCGGCGTATTATCCGCGATCGGCACTCCTTTAACCGCCGGCATGATGACAGCTTTATCCGTACCGGTGACCGCGGGACTGCCCTTAATGACAGGTTCCGTCAGTTCAAGAAATTCCCGATTTTGATTTAAAGTATTGGCAGCACTCTCTGGTGCGGTTACCTCAGAAATTACACCCTCAGGGAGAGCTGTTTTCCCCTCAGAAACAGCCACACCCTGTGGGGAGAGATTGCCGCCTTTCCTTATATTTAAGGAAATGGGAACCGTATCATTCGAAGGCGTTTGCATCAATCCGGTTATGACGGACTTGTCATTTAGAAAAAGAACCCCCTTTGGAATCACGCCCTTATTCATAGAGCTATCATCAGGATTGGCTTCAATTATATTTGATTGGTTAATATTGATTTCACTGTTATTCGCTTTAGCAAAATTGGCGGCACCTGAATCTATTGTGGTAATATTCACTTCCTTAATCTTCAGTCCCTCCTCGACAATTGATAGCATAGGTGCATGGGGATTTTCATGGAGCGGCAAAGTGTCCGTGCGAAATATGAATCCCCGCGATACTTGATCGGTCGGAACGCTTTTCAAATCTGGTGTTATCATGCCACTTTCCGAAAGGCCTAAAAGCCTCCCCACATTATATTGCTGTGGGGAAGTTTTCCCCAAATTTTGATGAGATGTCAGGAAAAGATTCTTCATGATCGGCTTTGTACCGTTCTGCTTGGAAACCAGAGGACCGTCGGCGGTTTCAAAGCAATTGCCTGCAAACATAGGGACCAGCGGAGCGGAAACGGCATTATCCAGGCCCTGAAGCAACTGTGCCTCACCAGCCTCGGGATTGGGGCTTATCATTGCGAGACCGTCAAAGAGAAGTTCTTCGGGAACTGATCCATTCCCACCAGAAGAGGCCGGCATCAAAGCCGGTGCAATAAATAAGGGTGTCTTTGTTTCAGGTATGATTGACACCGGAATAGGATTTTGGAATAGTGCCGGTGAGTTCCCTTGCGGCTTTCTCGTATCCATTAGGGAAACGCTCTGGCCGGCTTTATTCGATGACAATCCCTCAAATAGCAATTGGGTGAAATCCGGAGCCGAAGCGACCTTCTCTGTTGCCGGTACCGGGCCTATATTAATGCCGGTGACGGACGCGCTCAGGAGAGCCAGGGGATCGATTATTTGAGGGACAGTATTCATCTTACTTTTCTACCACCGAAATAAGTTGTGTCGAAATAAGAGCCGCCCGTTTGGGAGGGAGAAGCGCCAGCAACTTGGCGGCATTGGCTGCTTTCATGCGAGGGAGAATCGCCACTACCATCGAATCATCAAGATTCTCAAACAATTTGGCTACTTCTTCGGGACGCATCCCATCATAAAGACGGGCCAAGCTGACCATCCGCGCTGATTCCACCTGTTGCAGTTTCTGAAGACCCTGGTTGACTTTGGCATCCAGCATCTCCAGTTCTTTCTTCTTATTTTCAATTGTGGTTTTTTCTTCTTCCAGCCTGGCAACTTGTTTCTGTATCCAATTCAGTGTGTCCGATGAGTCGCGGGCGGCCGACGGTGAGCTGCCTGCTTTCTTCTCGGGATCATAATTAAGAAAAGCCAATTCCTTCATGATTGCGACGGTGTCGATTTTGAGGGACCCTGAATCATCTGACGAAAGTTGCTCGGAAATGGAATCGGCCTTGAGGTTGGCCGTATCGGAAGGTGTCCCCTCCAGACCTGTTATAGCAGATGGCTTCTGAAAAAACAGCGAGGAAACGGCGGTCGAAATAACGAACAGGGCGAGGGCTATTAATGTCGGCAGAAGGTACTTTTTCAGGCTGCCCAGTTGCAGCTTCCTTCCCGCGCGCTCATCGGGGGCTATTTCATTTATATCTTTTTTTTCTTCCATATATTCCAAGGCATATTTACATTTTGCCGAAGGATATTTTAGCACGGGGCGTGCCGCAAACGGTGCCGGCGAGCCAATTACATGAGAATCAATGGATTACGACAGAAAGAAAATCTCGGCATAAGGGCCGAAATTCAGGCCTGTAATGAAAATTTTTCCCGAATAAGGGCAAAATCTTCTTTGAAGAGTTAAGAGGATTAAATGAAAAATGACAGCATTTATGACTTGATTTCACCAATCAGATGCCTGTCATTGGCACCGGTAATTTTCATTTTGATTATCTCTTTGGTTCCACCGCGTCCGGCCGGAAGAGCAACCTTCAGATAATTATCGGTTATCCCCCAGAAATGGTCCCCCCTTTCGGCGCGATGCTCCGATATGGCATAAGCGGTTTCCCCTATTTCTCTTTTAAGCGCCTTCGCATATTGCTCACCGGATATACCGTGGAGTATTTCATTTCTCTCTTTGATGACACGTGAATGGATTTTGTCCGGCAATGAAGCAGCAGCGGTGCCGGGACGATCGGAGTAAGAAAAGACATGAAGATAATCTATCAGACCGGATTGAACGGCCTTGATCGTCTGCTGATAATCATCTTCCGTTTCTCCCGGAAAGCCTACTATAATGTCGGCGCCGATAACGATGCGGCCGATTTCTCCTCCGGCCAGACGCAGTTTCTCCAGATATGATTGTATATCATAGGGGCGGCGCATAATCTTAAGAATTCTATCGGAGCCTGATTGAAGCGGGATATGCAGATGGCGGCAGACCCTTTGCCCTCCCTCGATCATAACAGCTATCAATACGGGGCTGACTTCCTGCGGCTCTATTGATGACAGCCGCAGGCGGGCGACCTGAGTTTCCGCTAGAATATGTCGGATGAGTTCAGCGGGCGAGCCAATCCGGTCGTAACGATATTGCCCCAGATGCACGCCGGTCAAGACAATTTCCTTAAATCCGTGCGAAACGAGATGATCAATTTCCGCTATTATCTCCCCAGGCGGGCGATTGACCAGCCTGCCTCGTACCATGGGAACAATGCAGAAAGAGCAATTCTGATTGCACCCGTCGCCGACTTTTACCCAGGCGCGGTTGTGCCTGTGAAAATCGGAAAGCAATGGAGCCTGGGCGGATTCAGAAATATTTTCAAAAAGCTCCGGGAATTTTCTTCTAAGAATGCCCGCGATTTCCTCCTTTTCTTCATTATCAATGACCAGATCGACCCCATTGAGATTTGTCACCATTTCTCTTTCAGCGGTGACATAACATCCGACCACCACGATGCGGGCCTGATTATGATGCTTGATGGTTTTCGAAATGGCCCGTCGGCAACTGGCATCAGCCCGCCCGGTGACCGTGCAGGTATTGATAATATAAAGATCGGCCGCATCTTCAAAAGGAACCCGCACCAAGCCGCAGGCGGCCAGTGTGGCGGCTATCCGCTCGGTTTCGTACTGATTCAGGCGGCAGCCGATTGTCTCCAGAGCCACTTTCTTCATATCAGAATCGATTATACAAAAAGTGAGCGGCAAATCACTTGCCGCTCACTTTTAACCGCATTAATGAATCAATTCATTAAGCTCTATAATTAGAACCCTTTTCCTAAGAACCGGGAGCTTCATCAACTGAAGGCGGAGCCATCCGGGGCTCTTCAGGAGTCGCCTCTTCTCCGGATTCACTCGGCTGAGCGCTGCCGGTCGGCTCGGAGCTTTTGGTCCCCGTGGCCGCTTCCCCGACAACATCACCCATGGTCACGGTTCGTGTTGGGTGCGCCGCCAGATACTGCTCAAATTCCGTCTTTTCCCGATTCCGGTAATAAGAGGAAACCGAAAGCACTATCTTGTGGGCCGCCCGGTCGAATTCGATGACTTGAAGCGGAATCTTTTCCCCTTCCGAGAAAACATCGCCCGGGTTAGCCAGATCCTGCTTTCCCAGCTGCGATGTGGGGACAAATCCTTCCACATCATCATCCAGAGCCACTGTCACACCGCGATCCAAAACCCGGGTGATAGTCCCCAGAGATTCCGACCCAATGGAATACTTCTTGGCAATTTCGGGCCAGGGGTCATCCCTGAGTTGCTTATACCCCAGAGAAATGCGGCGATTTTCGTGGTCGATGCGAAGAATCTTCACTTCGATCTTATCGCCCTTTTTCATTAACTCGGAAGGATGCTGGATTCGCTTCGTCCAGGACATGTCGGAGATATGAATCAACCCGTCAATCCCTTCTTCCAGTTCGATAAATGCCCCGAACGCGGTCAAATTCCGAACCTTGCCGGAGACAACCTTCCCCACCGGATATTTCTTTTCAATGGTATCCCATGGATCCGGTTCCATCTGCTTGATGCCCAGAGAGATTTTTTCATTCTCCCGGTCAACCGATAGCACCACCGCGTCGATCTTGTCGCCGACATTCATCACCTTGGAGGGATGCTTGATATGCTGGGTCCAGGACATCTCGGAGATATGAATCAAACCTTCCACGCCCTTTTCCAGCTCAACAAATGCACCGTAATCGGTTATTGATACCACCCGGCCGGTGACTTTCTTACCGATCGGATATTTCTCTTCAATATTCTCCCACGGGTAAGGCGTCAGCTGTTTCAAACCGAGCGATATGCGCGAAGTTTTCTCATCGAAATCAAGAATTTTGACCGAAATCCGGTCGCTGAGAGAGACCATTTCGCTGGGATGTTTTATTCGTCCCCAGGACATATCGGTAATATGCAGCAGGCCGTCGACACCATTGAGGTTGATGAAAACGCCGAAATCGGTAATATTCTTGACAATACCCTCGCGCACCTGGCTGACGGCAATCTCCTTGAGAAGTGTGGCTTTCTTCGACTCGCGCTCCTCTTCAAGCACTACCCGCCGGGACACGACAATGTTTCTCCGATTCTTGTTGAGCTTGATAATTTTCAACTGCATCGAGGTATTGATGAGGGCGTCGAAATCAGGAACCTGCCGAAGCGCAATCTGCGACCCCGGAAGGAAAGCGTCGACTCCCATAATGTCAACCACGACGCCGCCTTTGATACGGCGGACCACTCTGCCGGCAACCAGTTCGCCCGAATCATGCGCCTCCTGGATTCTATCCCAGACCCTCATGAAATCGGCTTTTTGCTTGGATAGAACCAACTGGCCGTTCTGATCTTCAATTTCCTCGAGGTAAACATCGATCTTTTGGCCCACGGAAATATTGATCGGTTCGGGGAATTCGGAAATGGGTATAATTCCTTCAGATTTAAATCCGACATCGACAATAACATCATCCCGGGTGACACCCAGAACGGTGCCGGCGACAATCTCACCTTCTTTTATATCTTTGATAGTACCTTCGTACATTTCAAGAAGGCGTTTGTGTTCCTCCGGCGTGTATTCCTTGCTGTCGATCTCGGTCAGCTTCATGGAGGCGACCGTCTCCAGTGCCACGACCGGTCGAGGCTGAATCTCAGCGCGGGCGGCACGTTCGGATACCCGCTGCCTGCGGGCGGTGACAATCTGCTCCTTTGGCTTTTCTTCCAGTTCCACCGCTGCAGCGGAACCTTCGATTTCTTCTTTCTTGACCAGTTTGACTTTCTTTACCTTGGTTTTCTTTGCCAAGCCTGCTTTTCTCTTAGTCATTCTTGGCGTTTGATCACCTCCTGTCGTCTGGACTTTGCTTCTCTGTTCGTTTTTGGCTTCAGCCATTGTTAGAAATTCCTCCTTACGATATATTTATCCCTAGGCGCAGAACGCCTGGGCGGGATATTCGCATAGAATCAAGCGACGATTTCAATATCGGCGCAAACTTTAAATATTATACATTTCCCCCGAAATGTCAATCTTTCTTCACTTTATTATAAAATTCGGTCTTTAAATCCTTTATGCGGTTCATAATATCCTCGGCCAGTCTCCGATACCCGTCCTTCTCTTTCGCATAAGAGGCGATCTTCTCACCTGCCATAGCCCGGCCATAGATTATCCCCAATGTTTCTTTCCCCATCAGGCAGGCCGAAAGACGGTTGGAACCATGAATATAGGCCGGAATCACCGGCGCCCCGGACATTGCCGCAATCATGCCGATACCGGGCCGGGGCGGAAGAAACACCCCTTCTTTGGCTCTGGTGCCCTCCGGGAATATTATGATTCCCCCTTCCGATTTAAGAACATCAATGGCCATATCAATGGCGGCTTTATCAAAGCCGCGCCGATTGATCGGATGGGCATGAAAGTAGCTTATCAAAGCGCCAAAGAGCCGATTGCGAAACAGTTCCTTCTTGGCCATAAAATGAATTTCCTGATAAAGAAAGCTCCCTACCAGCGGGGGATCATAATAGGAAATATGGTTACAGGCCAGAATGAAAGGTCCTTTGGGCGGGATATTATCTCGCTGGAAGATTCTTATTCGGAAGATTATGCGGGCCAGCGCTCTGACCAAAAAGGTCGACAGACGGTAGAAAAATCTCATACCTTCGTAAAACGCGATTTCGCCAGCTTGATAATTCTATCTACCTGCTCTTCGACTGTCAGATTCGTCGTATCAATAACTACTGCATCGCCGGTGCGGGTCAGAGGCGAATGAGCCCGACCGCTGTCATAAGCATCACGCCGCTGCAGATCCTTCATCTGTTCTTCAAGCGAGGAACTTATGTTCAGACGGGTAAAGTCTATCAGGCGGCGGCGCGCCCGCTCAGCCGGGGAGGCTTCCAGATAGACCTTGAGATCGGCTTCGGGAAAAACCACCGAAGTGGTATCGCGCCCTTCGGCAACAACGCTCCCCTTTATGGAGATTTCCCGCTGCTGCCTGACCATCGCCTCCCGTACTCCGGGATGAGCCGAGACCTGCGAGACCGCTGCGGTTACTTCAGGATTCCTGATAGCGGCGGAAACATCCTCGCCGTTAAGGAAAACCCGATTGCCGTCACCTTCCGGCTTAAATTCGATGACCACCTTCCCCGCAATTGCCTCAAGCGCCCGGGCATCATCAGGCGAAACATCATTCCTTAAAGCAAAAAGGGTCACCGCCCGATACATGGCCCCGGTATCGAGGTAAATATATCCGAGGCGGGCGGCCAGCAGCCGGGCGGTGGTCGATTTTCCGGAACCGGCCGGGCCGTCAATGGCTATGACCTTACCTTCCAGCGATGAAAGTTTGTATGGTTTTGACATAAGGTTACTATTATAAATAAAACATGGCGCAAATCAACCCTTTTTTCTGGACCCGGGCAGGCGCCGCGCAGGAGAAGTTCATAAAAAAAGGCCGCCCGCGGGCGGCCTTTGGTCAAAACCGATAGTCGTCAGTAAGGCTCGATTGAAAATTCTTCCAGTTCATCATTGATCTTCAAAGAGATCTGAACATTCGAGGTGTCATAGCCGCCGGAAAAATAATCCCCGCCCCTTTCAATGAATCCCTTCCTCTGCAGGTAATCGCTCTTTCCGGAGCCGGTTACTTTAACTCCGACTCCGTCGGGGATGCGAAACTGAAGCTGGGCATCGCGGCCGCTCAACTCCACATTTACCCGAGGTTTCAGCGTTCCGACTCTCAAGTAGACTTCCCCGCCCGGGTCATCGATGAGCAAATTTTCCATCGGGATCGAAGTCATATTGAGATCCATATCTGCATTGCGGCCACGACAGGTGAGTTTGAGAGGCACTGCCTCGGAAAAAGTAAGATTCCAGGTGCGCCCGTCGCGGTGATTGTTGATCACGATGAAATCCCGTCCGCTCCAGTTCGATCCCCCGCCTCCGCGCCGCATCTCGAGCCGGGCAATACCGCTGTTCTTGGAAAAATCAATTTTGGGCTTTCGGGAAAACCGGTCAAATCGCGCCGAAACCAGGTCGGAACCACCGCGGCCAACATAGAGATTCGTGCTGCCGTTCTCTATGGTCGCCTCGGTCAGACGAACCGAGGAATCCGATGCTTCGCTCCAACGATAGCGGGAGAAGTAATCATGGGAATTAGCTGTCTCCGCCCCGGTATCAAAGGCAATATAAACCATGGTTCCCACCAGAATCAACGGCGACAGGTACGACAAAATCTGCAATCTGGTCCTGAGGAATATTTTCTCCACACCTATGGCGATGAGGATAATCGGCCACCAATAAAGCAACTGGAGCCAGTATTCCCAACTGAGAGCGCCGGTATTGTTAAGCAATAGCATCGCGCCGATTGCGACCAGAAGAAGTCCCCATCTCAGACGGCTCGGTGTCATCTTACCACCTCCCCCGGCTGTGCATTATTATGATTGACATGCTCTCCTTTCCCCGGCCGAACAAGTAAAAATATGCCCAATAAAACCAGTGCAATCGCAATGACAAGGCCAAAATCAAACCACCAGTAAAATTTCTCAATTAGAAAAAGCAGTCCGATTAGAATCAGGATAAAACCCAGAATGAAAGCGCCTTTCGAAGCTCCATTCTTACCCGCTGGCCGCTCGTTGACAATTGCTCCGTCGACAACTACCAGGGGACGTCTGGGCATGGTGATCCAGGCGATAATGTAGGCCAGAAGACCGAGGCCGTGAAAAAATATCAGCACTATGGCCGCAATCCTTACCAGCGTCGGATCGATATCGAAGTATTCCGCCAGACCGCCGCATACGCCGCCAATCTTGTGGTCTACCCGCGACCAGTAAAGTCGTTTATTCATAAGACCTCCATCCGTTTCAAATTCCGTTCTTCTATTGTTTATTTACGGAAGGGGGAACAAAAAGTTCTTATTTTGTCAGGGAATCAAGAGCAGTTATATAATCCTGTATCGTTTTCAGGCAGCTTGAATCCGCCCGGGCGGCTAGACTCTGGAGTTTGCCCAGCATGACATATCTCTCATCCTTATCGGGCGTGAGACGGCCGACATTGTAATAAGCCTCGGCCATGTCCAGCAGTACCTGTTTCAGGGAATCGGTCTTTTGAGATGAGCTGATGGAAGAAATCCCTTTGCCTTCAGAAGTCAGGAGTTGACCGTGCAGTGCCTCCAGATACTCCGTCTGACGGCGCCAATCCACATAGGCAATCATATCGCTGCTGTCGGACGCGGCCGATATGATTGCGTTGCTCTGGCTTTTTGGATTCATCTGCCGGTCAGCACTCGCGAGATCAGTCTTCGGAACTGGAATTTCGGGCAGGGCCTCTGGCTTGTGACCCTTTTGTTCCTCAGGCTTTGCCGACGGTGCGCTCTTTCTCTCTTTTTTAAGTAGAGACTCTCCGGCAGGCTCCGGCACTTTCTGGATTAGCGTCTGCTCCATTTTCGTAATTTTCGAGATTCTGCTCGTTGTGTCTGGAGCAGGCGGTACTGCTTCAAGAACTATTGGCTTCTCGCCGGCCACCATCGACTCCGCACTTTGAGTGACAGTAATTGGAGACACTACCGGAACCTCCCTCTTTTCCGGTTCCATGCTTATGATTGTGCTTTTCGGAGAGGTCCGAGCGCCGGTATCAGATGCCCTCTTCTCGATCATCAGATGCTCGGCCGCTTTGGTTGTTTCAGGCATTGAAGGTTTGACGGTTGATACACTCGGCAAAGCTTGCGGCGTAAATAGTGCCCTAGTCGGCTCGGTGACTTTCGATTCATGTATGGATATATAGGCCACCAGCGAAACCGAGGCGGCGATTGCCGCCAGCTTAAAAGGAAGTCCGGTTCTCTTTTTCTTTGGCAGTTTAACAACTGTGGATGCCTCAATTTCGCCTATGGTGCCGAGGATGGCGTCTTTCTGCCGCAACCAATACTCCTCATCGCCGCCAAGTTGCAGCTTCTCGACCGAAGCCTCTAATTTCAGCAGATCCTGATAATGTGCGCGGCATTCGGTACAGCCGGTCAGATGCTCCTCGACCTCGGCTCTTTCCAATGCGGTCAGCCGGTCATCAACATACCGACCCAAAATCAATTTTATCCTGTCACACTTCATAATTCCTTCTAAAGCGAATCCTTTAGGGCCTCAATCAGCCTTTCCCGCGCCCGGTGCAGCCTGGAATCAACGGTTCCGACCGAGATATTCAAATATCGGGCAATTTCCTCATAGCTCATCTTCTCGAACATTCGCAGAATGAAAACCGACCGAAACTGAATCGGCAAAGCCATAATGGCTCGCAAGAGCCTCTTATCATTCTCCTTCTCAATCATTCGTTCCAGCGGGTTTGCGCTGGAATCAGGCACCTGATAGAGGAAATCATCGATTTCCGAAATCGGTTTCTCCCGCTCCTCTCTCTTGATATGATTGAGGGCCAGATTTCTGGCAATAGTTGAAATCCAGGGATAAAACGGCCTTCCCCACTCAAAATCATTCAAGGCCAGGTATCCTTTCACAAAAGCTTCCTGCACCATATCCTCGGCGGTATCCGTTCGGCCCAGAAGCGCCGCCACGAATCTATATACCCGCTTCTGATATTTCAGCACCAGCCGCCCATACGCATTCTTATCACCGTCCCGGGCTGCCTTGATAAGAGCCTGGTCCAAGGCGGCATCATTCGCATTATTTACAGATAGAGCCGCTTTTTCTTCCCGGATTTTTTCATCCATGGGCAGTTTTTTGATTGCGAAGGTTACAGATATTAATAACCAATTTCTCGATAATCAGGATTTCCGGTTTGATATTGCTGCGAAGCTCATAATCGGCCTCGGAAATCAACTCGATTATCTTCTCAAGCTGTTTATTATCAAACAGATCCGCCTGCTGGCTGTATTTCCAAAGAAACTTCTTTTTCCAGACCGGCAAAGGCTTCTTATTCTTGACCAGATAAAGGTCGATAAAATGCTCTCCCAGCCAGAATGTAATCGTGGAAGCTCTCTCCCCCTGACCGGACAGATAACTTATGATGGCCAGTGATCGATCAAAATCCCCCTGTGCCGCCCGATCCGCCAACTCGTAAATCTGGTAAGCCTGATAGTCGGAACAGACCAGCGCTACATCCTCTTTTCTGATCGTTCCTCCCTGACCGACATAGTTGACCAGCTTGTTCACTTCTTCGGTCAGTCCTCCCATATCACCACCGCCCAACATTATCAGTATTTTTTCGGCTTCGGGCTGAATCGTGATCTGGTGCTCTTTGAAGACGGCGGTGATTCTTCTTCGCGCCTGGTCCCCCGGGATCCGATTAAATTCAATTGCCGCGGTTTTTTGAAGCAGGAATTCCAGCAGCTTCGTTTTCTTGCTCAACGCCCTGGTTGCCGGTGTCACGAAAATGACAACTCGGCTCGGATCCGGCGGGCTCAAGATAGAAAGTATCTTCTCTATCTCGCTCTGTGCAAGGGATTGAATTTCATCAATGGTGAAAACCTGCCGCTCTCCCAGCATCGGGATGACAGAAAGCTCGGTCAGAATATCGGGCAGCTTTCCTTTCTGCGCGGTTATGACTGTATGATTTATAGCCGTCTGGGATTTGGGAAGAAATCTCCGGACAATCGCCTTTTCGGCTTCTTTCATCCGATAATCTTCGGTCCCACAAAAATAGTAGACCGACCGGAATCTACCGGATTCCAGTTCCTGATTAAGTTCGCTTGGAGTCACAGCCCCAAATTAAGAGAGAGGGGAAAGAACTGTCAATCAAAAAGGGAGTTCAAGGCCGGATTATTCTTTTTTGGCACCCAGCCAAGGCAAAATTTGTATTTTTCGCGGTATTCCAACGCCTTTTTCAACAATTCGGTGAATTCATAACGACAGACCGACTGCAAATTGATCTGGTTGACCAATTCCAGGTTATCACCATAAATCCTCAACTCTCGCCCCTCAAAAAGCTGGCGGTTCAGTTCAATGAATTCAAGCAGGGTCAAGAGTGAGGCATACTCGGTGTGCAGTTCTTCCCCGACGAAAGGAGCCTTGAATGAAATGCCCGCCGCCGGTATGGAAAAACAGACCAGCATCTTCTGGGTTGTAGAAGCATCCAGTCTCTTCTGATATGCGCCAAAGAAACAGTCCATGAACTATCAACCGGCAAAAGTCATGCCCCCGGGATAGATAGTCAAACTTAATCGCATTTCATTGTTTTTCAACGAGATACGCAAGAGGAAAACTTACGGAATTGTTGTCCTTGTGAAAAAATATTCATATCTTAGATGAAATCCCGGTATTTTCACTATGCAATTTCGGTCTTATTATTTATATTATTTGCGAAGGGTAGTTCTTCCAGTTGAGATTTGGGAGTGGAGCGCTGAACTTCAGGTAGTTTCCTAGCCCCCTCTACCTAACAGCTTCCACTCCCTTTTTATTGCCCATTACAATTTTACATGGAATTCGATAAAGAGGGTTTCGGCTGAGACCCGGATGACAAATGGTGAGAATTTTTCACCGCGCTTTCATCTGCCCGAACATACGTACCGCATATCGGTCGGTCATTCCGGCAATGAAATCGGCAATGATGGTTTCGACCGGCTCCTTATCAAGACGGAGCTTGAACTTACCGTGGAGTTTTATTGGGTCACGGCGATATTCCTCAAACAATGTTTCCAAAATCATCCGGGCCTCATCGGCCATTTTCATGATCTTTGGGTGGCGGTACATTTTCAACGTGAGAAATTTTTTGAGGACGCTCATCTTTTCCTGCATCGGAATTGCAAATTCGACCAGCCTTCCCGGATAACGGCGAACATCAGCCAGTGAATTGATCCTGTTTTCTTGAATGTTCTGGGAGGTTTGCTGTATCAGGCTGCCTACCTGACGGTCGACCAGAAGTCTTACTATGGAATGGCGACGAAGCTTTTTATCAAGATACGGGAATATCCGCTCCGATTCGGTCCTGGCTTCGACCCATATCGGCACGTCCGCCAATTCATCCCAACTGAGTATTCCCGATGATAATCCGTCATCGATGTCATGGCTGTTGTAAGCGATGGCATCGGCCATATCAACCAGCGAGGCTTCCAGAGTCGGCTTTTCCTCCGGCGGAAATATTTCCGGGCAAATCTGCGGGCCGCCGGTTTCATGCTTGATAATCCCCTCACGAACCTCATAGGTAAGATTGAGGCCGGGATAATCAGGATACCTTCGTTCCAGAATATCAACCACCCGCAGTGACTGCCGATTATGATTAAAACCGCCGAAATCGGCCATGAGATTATCAAGAACATCCTCACCCGAATGGCCGAACGGGGTGTGTCCCAGATCATGCACCAGTGCGATCGCTTCGGCCAGATCCTCATTTAATCCCAGAGTCCGGGCAATCGTCCGGCTGATCTGAGCTACTTCTATCGTATGTGTCAGGCGCGTTCGATAATGATCCCCCTCATGGTTGACAAAAACCTGTGTCTTATATTCCATGCGGCGGAAAGCCGCCGAATGGATGACCCGATCGCGGTCACGCTGATAGACTGAACGAAGGGGATGTTCGCTCTGGCGGTACTGCCGCCCGCGGCTGCCCGAGGAAAATGCGGCATAAGGAGCTAATATCCGCCGCTCATATTGTATGATTCTGTCCTGAGGTGATAGAAATTCCATAAAGCTCTCTTATGCGATCAGCTCTTCCACACGAATTCCAGCGACAAATTATGACTCATCCCCAGAACCGGGTGATATGAGGCTGCATAACCGAGCCGGAAACCGCGATAATGCAGGTCAATACCACCGCCATAAGTGAGAGGATTGTTGCTTACCCCCCAGAAGATGGCATTCTTCCCCTGCAAACGGATATATTGGCCGACGGCCAGAATCGGTTTTTCGTACTTTTCCAGCGCCACCCGCCCGGTGAGAGAATAGGTCGAGGGTCCCTCTACTTCAGCATAAATCTTAAAGACGGTCTGATACCTTTCAGCGTCGTCGATCGGCGCCGGCTGATTGATATTGTCTGCGGCTAATCCCAGGTGAAACCTCTCATAATTCAGGCCGCCGGTTACTCCCAGGGAGGCCATATTGAACGAACCATGGTTGTCCCCTATCTCTATGGTCCATCCCGAAATATCAATTGCCAGCGTCATCAAGCGGAACTGCACCCCCAGTGCCCCCCTAATAAGTTTCTCCGTGTAATAATTCTCCCGGCCAAATTGCGAGAAACCGACGGCCCCGGAGAAACTTCTATACCGATAAGCCGCTGCCGCAAAAACCTTATCCAGATCGGCCAAATCATATTTTCTCTGGAAACCCGACTCAAAAACCAACTGCCGCTCGGAAAGTAATACCGCCGGGCAGGCCAGATAATCAGATGCGGACGGTGATGAGAAAAGCACTGTTCCGCCCATACCGGTCAGCCTTCCCGCCCCGATATCGAACGAGAATGCCGGCAGCGAAAGGCCAAGTAGGCAGAGAAAGATTAGTTTCGACCTCATGGCGCGATCACCACCGTCTGCTTGTACTGTTCCCGGCCATAAACTTCAACAAAAAGGATATAAATCCCGACCGGCAGACGCCGCCCGGCCTCGCTGCTGCCGTTCCAGCGAACCGTTCCGTCCAATGCCGGCATTTTATCCAGCAGAGTCTTAACCACTCGCCCCTCGGTATCATATAATCTCATGCTCAAATTATCGCCGGGCGGGACGGCAAAGGTTATCACCATCTCACCATCTTCTCTGGGCGAGAATGGATTCGGTTCAACTTTAATCTCTATCTTCGACGCCGATGCCTGATAATAAACTTCATTCCCCTGTCCGGGCGTACCGCCGGGCGAAACAGAACGTCCCCAGCGGCCGGTGATATCGACCTCTCCGCCTCGTCCCCAGGTGTAATTATCTCCATAGGCAAGACTATAGAGGAAACTATCGGCGACAAAGCCAAAGGAATCGGTCAGTCTGATTTTATCCCCATTATTATTGAGTGACGCCCAGCCGCTCATCTGGAGCAACGGGATTTCGCTTGCCGTATAGAAGGATTTGAAAGCGCTGCTGTCATCACAGAGCACCAGATACTCGCCGACCGACAGAAAATAATCCAGCGCCGTAATTTGATATTGCCGGGCCGAATCACCCAGCAGCCACCCTTTAATATTAATGGTGCTGTCACTGCGGTTTTTTATTTCGACCCATTCCGCTCTCAGGGGCGATTGCGGATCGGCCAGAAATTCGGAGAGGATTATCGGCGGGAAATATTCACCCGGCGCCGTCAGCAATACCAGATTATTAGCGGGACGGTCATCCTGGGGAAGCCGCGCCAGAAGAGTGGCGTATGTACCCCGAAGGTGCAAATTCTCTATCCGCGCTATGGTATCACCCGGCGCCATATCCGGCAGATTGAATATAACCACGAAATCGGAATCGGCAACAATGCTGTCTTCGTTATTATCATAATAGATACTCAGTGCTGCCCCTGACACAGGTTGAAGCCCGATATTGGCGATCAAGTAATTTAATCCGGTCATGTTGTCCGATTCCGGATAAGCCGATATTTTCAGCAACGCCAGATCATCCTGTCGGGGCGTACTGGAATTTATTCTTCCCGGTGTTCCGCCGCGGGGGTCGAAAGAGTTGCTTATTACCAGCGAAGTGGGTGCGAATCTTTCCCATGAAACTCCATCCTGTCCAGCGCTCGTCCAATGGAAAATGGATTTGGCAATTGAGGCATATTTCAGGATAATGGTCCCGGAATCATTTCTCAAAGCCAGTTCCGCGAGGCGGTGTACCTGATAATTTTCCTGAGGTGTGTCACCCCATAAGCCGCTGCCGTCGCCCCAAACCGATTCAAAACCGATAACGGTTGCCGAATCGTACAACCTGCGACATGCGATATAATATTGATATGGCCCCAACGAGATACCGGGCAGAGTAAGACTGACACCATCAATGTCAAGCGAGTAGAACAGAAGCGATTTGGCACTATCGGAGTTATTATATAATTCAATCCACTCCAGCGACACGTTGGCGCCAAGTTCGTTGGACATGACCTCGTTGATAATTATATCGGCCTGCGCCAAACCAAAAGCCGCCAACAGAAATAACAATGTGCAAAAAATCCGGCTCATTACCATTCTACTTTCACCTCAAAAAAGAGAGTCGCTTCTACCCGCTCGGTATAACTGCGACTGTAACGATATGAATATTTCGCAGCCAACTCAACATATTTCATCAGGCGGAAGGCCTCGCGCAGATAGCCGTAGAAATAATCAATTCGGCCGGTTCGGGTATTCAGTTTATCCAGATTCAGCCAGATTTCTGTTGTCCCCGGTGATGACAAGAACACTCTGACCCGTGTGAAGCAGGAAAGGTATTCATTATTCCATTTATCCAACTTATACCCCAGATAGCTTCTTAGAGAAATTCGGTCTGAATAGAACCGATACTCGGCTCGGGCTTGATTTTCAAAAACCAACTCACCCGGGTGGTTTTCTTCATAATGGCGAAATTCCATTCTTACACGGGATTGAAGGGATAGCGGCACCTCCAGCCCGGCGACCAGACGGGCGGCTCTCTCATAGCGGTCTTTACCATAAATGGAACAGGAGAAATCGGTGGTGATATCATGACCCATCTCGGTATTTGCTTTGAACAGCATTCCCTGCTGGTCATGGCGGCGGTCGCGGAAACTGAATTGAATGGTGTCGATTGTAACGTCGCTATAAAGCAGCCCGGAGCGCCCCCCGCCAATCAGATTCAGGAACTCTCCATCATAATGCCAGGCCGAAAGCCGCAGCCGGATCGGGCCCTCCGTATATTCCGATTCCATAAGCGCCGCCGGGAAAAGAGTGCGGGCATTTTTGGGAAAGGCCAGTTCCAGCGCCGCCTGTCCTGCCTTCACGCGATACTGTGCCGATATCCCCAATTGATAATGACGATATTCCACCCCGGTAATACGATTGTTGACCATGGCCCCCAGAAGGATTCCCTCCAGCTGGAATTTGTGGAATCGTCTGGATAGATCGAGGGCGGTGGCGCGAATGCGATAATCGGAGTTCTGATCATAATGAATCAGCCACTTGACCGCGTCGCTTTTGCGCCCCCCCCTCGGCATAGATACCGTTGAATCCGCCATAAACCGGGAAGAGCCAGGAGGCATCTTCGGATTGCTCGCCCTTGTCAAAGAGCCTGCCGCGATATCCTACAGTGAGTCCCAAACCATACCGGGCGTTATAGTTCCCAATCACTATTTTCTTCAGCGTTCCCGGTTTCCCCCGATAGGTAAGCGCCCTTTGAGTGCATTTCCCGATATGCTGATAATTCCTTTCGAATCGTCCGGTCAAGTTCCAATCGGCGGCAATAGATGAATTGATATAATACTGGTTTTTTCGCTCACCGTTTTCTCCAAGTTTCTGCCACCCTCGATATTTCAGATACCCATTGGCCTTAACTTCATTTTCGACTTCGCTTACACTTAAAAATGCCGCCGCCTGCTCCGATTCCGATTCCGTGAAGCTTTTCAGGTACGAATTAGTAAAGTAGTCGAAGCCGGGAATTTCATCCAGAAGATACAGCTCAGTGCTGTCAATTCCGCCGTCAAATATCTCGACCAGATTAAGATATGCTTGATAGTCAATATCACCGCGCAAGTACGCCTCAAAAATCTCTTCATCGGAGGGATAAACCTCACCGGATATAATCTGAGTCAGAGCAGTGGGTACAGATATAACGATAAAAAGCAGGCTGAAAGTGAAAACATGGAGAATTCTGGTCAAGTCAGATGGTACTTCTTCAATTTTCGGTAGAGCGTTCTTTCGCCGATACCGAGCTTTCGAGCCACCATCTTGCGATTGCCGTTGGCTTCATTCAGCGCCGCTTCAATCATCTCTTTTTCCACCTCCTGCATTGTCCCACCCGATCCGGCGACTGTTGTCTGCTGCCCGGCGGCGCCATTTTCGAATTCTGTTCTGGTCGGAAGATTGACCGTTATCAAGTCACGCAGCATCTTGATTTCGCTTCCCAGCGAGAGCAGTGCGCGGTAAATTAATTCATGCCCGGCTTCATCCGGCGTCCTCCCGGTTACGACCGGCAGTTGTCGCTGCGTTATCCCCTGTTCGGCGATAAACTGTTCAACATTATGTACGGAAATTTCACCTTCCGGGTGAAGCGCCGCCACATGCGCCACAAAGTTGCGCAACTGTCTCACATTCCCCGGCCAGTCATACCGTAAGAGCAAATCAACAGCGCCATCCGAGAATCCTTTTACTTTTTCACACGATGCGAAGTGGCAGAGCAGGGGAAGAATATCTTCTTTCCTCTCGTAGAGCGAGGAAAGAATTATCTTGACCACGCCGAGGCGAAAATAGAGGTCCTCACGGAAAGCACCTTCCCGTATCGCCTCCGACAGGTCGCGATTTGTGGCCGCAATTACCCGGACATCGGAATGGGCAGGTTTGTCGCCTCCCACCGGGTAGAAAATGCCGTCTTCCAGCACCCGCAATAGCTTTACCTGCATATCCGGTCTCGTCTCGCCGATTTCATCAAGGAAAATTGTGCCGCCGTCTGCCTGCACAAAGAGTCCTTCACGCTTGCCGACCGATCCGGTGAATGCACCCTTTTCATGCCCGAAGAGCTCCGATTCCAGAATCCCCTCGGCCAGCGCCCCACAGTTCACCGCCACAAAACGGCGCTCGTTTCGATTGGAATTAGTATGTATGGCGCGGGCCACGAGTTCCTTGCCGCTACCCGAGGGCCCGATTATCAGGACACTGATATCAGTCGCGGCGATTCTATCTATCGTTTCGGCGACCATTTTCATTTTTTCCGAGCGCCCCACCAGATCGTATTTTCGCAGCAGAGCCTTTTGATACAAAATGCGGCGGACCTTCTTGGCGATGGAATCGGCACCATCGGCCAGGCTGATGAACCCATCAAGCGATAACCCTTCGTCGCCGATTTGATGCTGCATGGTCGGGACAATTTTCCAGATATCGACAACCGGCGCCCGCATTCTGATTCGTCTTATGATCCCGGGATTAATCCCCTGAAATTCCCCACCGATAAGAATCAACTCGACCGAACGCTCCTTGAGGATAGTATATAATTGTGACAGCTCTGAAACGAATTCCCCCATCGCCCTGAAAGTACTGCCAAAAAGCGGATCCCCCTCCGCAAATTCCGGTTTGGCAAGTACCAATATGTTCTGTATCATCTTTGACGATGTTTCCTTTTAGACTTTCGTTGCCGGGGTTCGGCGGCTTCAACCAGATAAAGATTTATTTCGTTTTTGACCTTATCGACTGTCTGAATTCCCACCGTCACTTGATCCCCCAATCGAAAAATACGCCCGGTTCTTCTTCCCACGAGACGAAAATGGTCCGCATCATACTTATAGTAATCATCATCAAGACTGGATAGACGAACCATCCCCTCCGCCCCGGTCCCGCCGAGACGAACAAAGAAACCGAAATTCAGAAGCCCCGATATTACTCCGACATATTCCTGGCCTATCCGCTCGGCCATGAAAGCCACCTGCTTGATTTTGATTGCTTCCCGTTCCGCCGCTTCGGCGGTGCGCTCGGTCTCGGAGCAATGCTGCCCGACATTGGTCAAAATATTATCAATACGCTTGCTCAATGTTTCGGGGTAACGCCCGCTTTTCAGTTTCCGCAGCAGACGGTGCACCATCAAATCGGGATAACGCCTGATAGGCGAAGTAAAATGAGTGTAATGGGTGAATGCCAATCCAAAATGACCGATATTTTGCGGCTGATAGACCGCCTTCTTCATGGAGCGGAGCGCCAGTTCGTTGAGAAGCTCCTCCTCCGGTTTCCCTTTTATTTTTTCCAGAAAACGGGAGAATTGAATCGGCTTGACCGTGTCGGAAACCGGGAAATGGTATCCCAGAGTCGAAACCAGATAGGAAAACGCCTCAAGTTTCTCCATATCGGGCTTGTCATGTACCCGATAGAGAAATTTTTGTCCCATCCGGAAGACATGCAACGCCACCGCCTTATTGGCCGCCAGCATGAATTCCTCAATAAGACGGTGCGACTCCAACCGCACACGGTTTCCTATTTCAATAATCTCCCCTCTACTGTTAAGAACTATTTTGGCCTCGGGAAGATCAAAGTCCAGAGAACCCTCCGCTATCCTCTTCTTTTGAAGCAGGGAGGCAAGCTGCCGCGCCAGAAGAAGATTCTCGGCCACCTTGCCGACACTATCACCAGATTTGCCGGTGTTGAAAAATTCCTGCACTTCTTCATAGCTTAACTTGGCCTTGGAGTTGATCACCCCTTCGCAGAGTTCCCAATCCCGCATGTTGCCGTCAACATCAAAATTGATGAGTGCCGAATAAACCAGCCGCTTGCGGTTCGGCCGCAGAGAACAGAGGTCGTTGGAAAGCTTCTCGGGAAGCATCGGTATCACCATCCCCGGAAGGTAGACCGAATTGCCCCGTTCGAATGCCTCCTTGTCGAGCATCGTTCCTTCGCGCACAAAGAAAGAAACATCGGCAATATGCACTCCCAGGCGGTATCCCTGGGGCGTTTTCGTCACAGAAATGGCATCATCATGGTCTTTGGCATCCTCAGGATCGATGGTATAAATAATATCTTTGGTGAAATCATGCCGCCGACCCAATTCCTCCGGTGCAAAAAATGCGGCGGCCTCTTCGGTTTCCTCGATTACTTTTCTGGGGAATTCCTCGGGAAGTTCATAATTCTTTATAACCGTCAGAAGATCCACGCCCGGCTCGCCCGGCATACCGATTCTCTCCAGTACCTCTCCCTCCGGATTGCTCAAAGCATCCTCCCAGGAGTTGATTCGGGCCACCACCCGCTCGCCATCACGCGCTTTCTGGGATAATTTGACAGGAATATAAATATCGCGCTGGACTTTCTTATTGTCCGGGACGACAAAGCTGAAATTCCGGCCGATTCTGAAAGTCCCGATAATATTGCGTGAGGCCCGCTCCAGAACCTTAATTACTTTACCATGCAATTCGTTTTCATCGCCGGTCTCGACCCGCACCATGACTTTATCACCGTCGAGGGCCGTAAGAGTATCGGAGGGAGGAATCACAACCGGCTCGCCTGATTCGGTGAAGGTCGTTCCATATCCTCCTTTGGAAATAGAGATATTGCCGACCACCAGATTCAATTCCGAGGGGACTCCCAATCGGTTTCGCCGCAGCTTCACCAATTTTCCGGAATCTATCAACTTCTTGACAGCGCCTCGGAAAGATGGGTATTCCTTTTCAGAAATTCTTAATTCGTGAGCCAGCTCTCTCAATTTCAAAGGTCTTCCGGCCTTATAGGCCAGATAATCAATTATATACTGATCTTTAATACTCATGGCGCTATTGTTAATAAGGCGAGCCACAAAAGTCAAGTCAAATATGCCATTTTTCTGCCAAATTGGCAGATATTCGCAATAAAAAAAGAAGGCAAGTCAAAAACCTGCCTTCTATGTCAGATTTATTAATCTGCCTGTTACACTAGTTTCGTCATCTAGACTTCTTGCCACATGGCTTATTGCATCCCATCATTCTGCCAGGGGCATCGCCCGGATCATCATCTGAAAGCATGATAACTTTCTCGATCCTGCAATCCGGTCCTTCACCCATTTCCGGTCCCCCCTGGCCGCACATCTTGGGCATCAGCTCTTTGAGTTTCTTCTGCTGATCGGCATTCAAGAGAGCCTTGATTTGCCGCTGATGCTGGAATCTCATTTTCTGCATTTCAGTTTTCAACTGGCCGACTTTATCCATCGCCGCCAGAATCTCTTTTTCCGCCCCATCATTCTTCATCAAATAGCGTAATTTCAGTTCCGCTTTCTCCAATTCAGCATCTTTGTCGATACGGGCAACACCGAATTCCTCAGTCATTTTGGATATCTGGGTCTTCTGCCCGGCATCCAATCCGATTTCATCGGCCATTTTGAGTATCATGCCGGGATGAACGCATTCCCCACCCATCATGCAATCCTGCCGGCACATCCCCATCCCCATCCCTTTTCCCATGTCCATACCTTTGCCCATGCCCATCCCTTTTCCACAGCCACCGGGCTGGGCCATGGCCAACGGGGCCAGAAGCAGAATCACGGTTGCGAACAATGCCAGGTTTCTTTTCATTTCTTCTCCTTGGAATAATAAGTTCTATGCAGTACTCAGGGGCCGAGCGGCGGCATTTGACCGGTGCGGAGACCTCTGACATTCATTATCAGTTCCCGCTCAAACCGCATCTCAAAAACCACCATCTTCCCCATCTGTACCACGGTTAATAGTTTTGAAACTTCAGTATGAAATTTCCTTTGATTATCCTCCATCCCTGACTTTAGTGCCTCTATTCTGGCTATTTCCGTCTTTATGGAATCTTCGGAGGGCTTCTCGGCGCTCAATAATTCAGATAGATGGTCTATTTCAGTCTGGATATCGTCATTAATCCCGCGCATCTCCTTTCTGAAGTCCACAAATAAGGAGATAAATTTGGTGCTCTGTTCATCATTCAATTCCAATGCTTCCATCAGCTTCAAGAGTCGAAGGCTTTCCAGATTTCTGGCCCGTTCTTCTCCCCGGCCACAGCCGGGCCAACCAGGCTCCTGAGCGCGAATTGCATTGCCAAAGAGAAGAACAAGCAGCAAAACAAAGATCAGGGCAAAATATTTCTCTTTCCTCATAAGATATCCTTTGTTTTCATTCTACTTTTTAAAATTCGAAGCTCATCACTATTCAGCTCTCCCAGAAGCATTTCACCGGCGTTAAACCCATAAGCCTCAACATAATTGCCAATTATGACGTCAAGATATTGGTCATCCAGAGTCTCATCATTTGTATCGGTCCCTTCCGCACTTTCGGTGGTCAGATTGCTCGCCTCGGTAGAATCAGTGATTATGCCGGCAGAAGTGCCGGAAATGAGCGCCGCCACCGAATCTCCTTCCGAAAGCGGCCGTAATTTCTGACTGTTATGACCCAGCATCGAGACAAAGACAAGCAAGAGGACAGCCGCCAGCGAGGCCCCATAACGCACCGCCACTCGATAAAACAGAAAAGCCCGATTCTGAAAACGGCTGATTTTATTCTCCAAGCTTTCCTGCAGATGGGCGAATTCCTCTTTCGTAAGCGGATTGGGCTGGAATCTCAGACCCTCTTCCAGCGAGGACAACTCTTCATAGTATTGCATACATCCGGCACAACTGTCAAGATGCTCCTTCTCCGCAGGGGTCACGGAGAGCAATCCCAATTTATGGGACAATTCCTTTTTGAGCTGTTCGCAATTCATAATATTACTTGTAATCCTGAAGCATTTCTCTAAGCTTATTCACTGCTTTTTGATAATGAGTTTTCACCGTTGATTCATTCTTATTCATTATGGCTGCAATTTCTGCAAAGGGAAGCTGCTCGTAAAAACGAAGATTGAAAACCAGTTTCTGCTTTGGGGGAAGCGAGTTCATTCCGGACCGGATCGCCCGGCTCAGCTCACCGGAACCAGCCAGATCCGGCATATCATAAGACGGCTCATTAGCGCCAGCCAGAGGAATATGGGATACTAACTTCTTACGCCGCAGGTAGTTCAAGGTTTTATTGGCCGCAATGCGATAAAGCCAACTGGAGAAATTGGCCTCGCGACGAAAGCCTCCCATCTCTTTGAAAGCGGCAAAAAAAGTATCCTGCATCAAATCGAGGGCAGCCTCGCGATCTCCGGTCATTCTGTAAGTTAGAGCGAACATTTTGTCTTTATTGAGCCTCACTAACTGGTCAAAGGCGCTACGGTCACCCGCCTTTGCTCTACCCGTGAATTCTTGTTCATCTTCTGCTTCCATTTATCAGTTGTTTTCAATATTTAGACAATTCGCTCTCCGAAAAGACTAACAAAAAAGACAGACCATTTCAAGTCTGCCCTAAATTCTTGTCATATAAAGAATTCTGTATGTTAGTCGCGGCGGCTCTTTATCAGCACTTTTGAGTATTGCTGCATATTTTCGAGCACTTTGCCGGTTCCCCGGACCACGCAGGTTAATGGGTCATCGGCTATATGGACTGGAAGATTAGTTTCCTGACGAAGCCGACGGTCGAGGCCGCGCAGAAGCGCGCCGCCACCGGTCAGAATTATGCCGCGGTCAAGGATATCCGAGGCGAGCTCGGGAGGGGTTCTTTCGAGTGATTGCCGCACCGCCTCGACGATTCTTTCAATCGGCTCGACCAGCGCCTCACGTACCTGTACCGAAGAAAGCTTCAGAGTCTTCGGCACCCCGGCCACCAGATCGCGCCCCTTAACCTCCTGCGAAAGTTCCTTCTCCAGAGGAAAAGCTGAACCAATTTTGATCTTTATTTCCTCCGCCGTCAATTCCCCAATCAGAAGGTTATAATTTTTCTTGAGATACATGATAATGGCGTCGTTCATCTCATCACCGGCAATACGCACCGAGATATTGTTGACTATTCCATTCAAGGCGATAACCGCTATTTCAGATGTCCCGCCGCCGACATCAATAACCATTATTCCCGAGGGTTGGTCGACCGGCAGACCGACTCCAATGGCCGCCGCCATCGGCTCCTGAAGCAGAAAAACCTCGCGGGCGCCGGCATTCTCGGCCGAGTCGCGCACCGCCCGCTTTTCGACTTCCGTGATACCCGAAGGAACCGAAATCACAATCCGCGGCTTCATCAAATATTTGTGTTTGACGACCCGCCGGATAAAATCGGACAGAAGTTTTTCGGAAATTTCAAAATCGGCTATGACACCGTCTTTAAGCGGTCTTATGGCGGCGATTTCACCGGGGGTGCGCCCCAGCATCTCTTTGGCCGCCGAACCGACTGCCAGCACTTTGCCGGTGGATTTCTCCACCGCCACCACCGATGGTTCATTAAGGACTATCCCCTGCCCGCGGACAAATACGAGAGTATTGGCAGTTCCTAAGTCGATTCCGACATCATTTGAGATAAAATCAAAGAAGGCCAATCTGTTTCCTTAAGTCTCTTTCCTATTCAAAGTCAATGTCTGATATCCATATCTTTCAGGCTGACCGGTAGTTTAATCGACTCTCCCCCAAAAAGCAATAAAAAAAAGAGTAGGATTAGAGGAGCGCCTTAAACCATTTTTATTATGAAGACACTCCTCGAGTTATACGGCAACAGAATGCGATAGCATGACAAAACGGGTTGACTGGCGGGCAAAGCGGAACAAAATGAGCTTGACAGATGGCTGGCTCCGCAATATATTAACAACATAATTGGGTGACTTGCATCGATAGTTATTTCATCGCGATTTTTTATCTCTGACTACCTGACAAACCCTGTTGGCTTTTGCGGACTAGCTATCTGGATTTCCATCATCGGCCTTTAAGGACGTGACAGAACTGGAAATCAAGTCCGAATTGGTGCCGGAATTTCTGAAGCGGGTCTGAGGGATGGGAGAAAAATTGGAGCGATACTCTAAGCATATTCAATTCTTGGAGCACTTTGTCTGGGCGGGGAGTTCGGCGTTTCTTCTCTTGTTGGCTCATTTCTACCCCGGCATTGGTTTCTTGTCCCTGTTTGCGCTGGTCCCGTTTCTATGGAAAGCCGGCACAACAGACATCCGCGGCTCAATTGAGAGCGGGATAATTCTGTCAATAGCATATGCTACCGTCGCATATCCCGCGGAATTGATAAATGCCCCACCTCACTTCCTTTTCAATTTGGTGGCGATGGGATTCATTCTTGCCGTTTTCGCATTAGCTGTCAACCGAATCAGGAAGCATTGGGGTTTCAATCCCCTCATCATCGCCATTTTATGGTTGCCTCTGGAATATGCTCTGCGCCATCTGACAAATCTGGGCGGCATCTTCCTTCCGGCCTCTGAAAACTCTGGTCTTCTGATCAGAATAGGCTCTCTATTCGGTTCCCTTCTAGTATCCTTCTTGATTGTATTCCTTAATTCCATATTAATCCTTACTTTTGAAAAAGCTTTTTCAAAAATCAGATTGGGTCGGACAGGCGTTAATTGCGCGGATCGAACCCTGATATCAACTCAAGTCAATCCTTTTGTCGGCACGGACTTTTATAGCATCTCGGAAAGCCGCGCCCCCCCGCGACCGGAATGTCTTTGCATTTAAAATTGATTTCGAAATTCTAATATGAATAAACCATGGAGGAAATGATGATGCGTAGGGTTTTTATGGCTGGACTTTCGCTGGCGCTTTTTCTTCTATTGACGCCCGGAGTCTCGGCGGAGATAGATCTCCATCCGGAGAATATTATTACGGTCGATAGCGGTCCTGTTCTCGGCGATTACTATCAGGATCTGGTTTCGGCACCCGGCGGATGCTATACTCAGACTTATGTGGATAATATCAAGGACCTCATCCCTGGAGACAGCACGTGGGATTCATTAGTGATCACTAACATCGTTTACCCCGGCGGCTCTCCCAAGGCTCCGCTGACTTTCAATGCCCTTGGGCAGCAGAAAACTCTTCAGTTCTGCGACCCTGCCGACGTAGGAGTGTGGCATTTCAAGGTCAAACAGATGATTGTCGCACATGCCGGACCGGTTGCTCCTGATACCATTAAATGGCAGAACGAGGCGGACATGTATGTTACTTTCAACCAGAAAGCAGGGGTGCCGTCCTTGACTACTTATGGGCTGGCTGTACTCATCGCTCTTTTAATTTTTGCGACAGCCTTTGTTATCAGGGCCAAAAAGGCGACCAGACACGCTGGCTGATCTGAATAGCGGATAAAGGAATGGAAATGGTCCGGTCTTAATCCTGGCCATTCCCCAATTCGGATATGGGGAGACGCCGGAACCACAAATGCTCCGACGCTTCCCCTAATCATTTAGGGCGATAAATTCGATTCTGTTTCGCTTGCTTTATCTTTCCTGCCCAGTTTAATAAACCGGAATAATTCCGGAAGCACCCTGGGATAGAATAAAAGCCAAAGCGGCAGCGGCAGGCCGTCGCTCAACAGGAAAAAAGGAAAAGTCCTGCGGAAAAATGATTTGGTGAATTGATATTCGGCGGAGTAATGATAAACCATCCACGAAAGAAATAGATGCGAAATCATCAGCGCCACCAGCCCGCCGACCAGCGCCAACAGCGTCCATTTCCATCTCTTGAGTATCCCCGGGGTAGCCAGCACCAGCGCTATGTACGGCACAATATTGGTAAAATGATCCAGCACCCATGACAGATACCACTTCTTTACGCCGACCCACTGGAAAAAGGGAATGGCTGCCGGTTTGAGCAGAAAGGGATAAAAATCCTGCAGTTTCCAGAACCAGAGGAAACCCAATATCAGCGAAAAAATCGCCAGCTTAAGAAGAAACTTCCAAAGTTCTTTTTTCACGATAAACCACTAAATAGAGCCAGCCTATCCAGACCGAAGATATCATGATAATCAGAGTTGCCTGCCAGAAATAGAGGTGCATGAAATCAAAGAGCGATTTGGAATAGGCGCCCGCCAGGAGAAGGAATATTATCCTCGCCAGATTAAACAGGAATATGGCCGGGATTCCGATTGCCATGCCGAGGAGTTTCTTGCGGATAGATGTGGAAAAAGCTGCCACCGCGGCAATGTAAATGAGCATCTCGAACAGCCCGGTGCATTCATCGATTATTTCCACGCTGAATCCCCGAAAACTGACAATTACGCCCGAATAGAAGACATTACTGCTGAAAATCGACACGATAGCCCCGGTTAAGGTCGCAGTCAGGCGCATCAGCCAGATTATATTATCGTGGTAGCGGGTAATCAACTGCGAGAACACTACACCGACAATCAGCAGAAAGACCAGAAACAGAAGAACAAACTTCACCATTGGCGAAATTTTTCGCCCGGCGCGATCGGTCTTCTGCATATTGTCGTCTGATGGTCCTTCGGGGACTCTCGACGGTGTACCCATGCGGTCAATTTAGTCAATGCTGTCCATTTATGCAACCATGAAATGCAATCTCCCCCCCATTCTTGCTACTGCAAGTCCCTCACGCCCCAAAAAAGTAGGGCGGTCAGAGACCGCCCTTAATACAAGAATAATCTATCGCCGCTCTACTTTACGGCGGCAACCGCCAGCTCAACCGCCTTCTCAATGCAGTCCATAGGGGGCTTCTTGATAAAGTCTTCCTGCATCAGATGGTTGATAAGCGAGCGAGCCTCTTTAATCGATTTGTTGGCCCGGGCGAAAATTTCGTCATATCCCATCTCTTTTCGCGCCACGCCGTCTTTGATCGCCTGCATGGCCACATCGGCGGCCAGAGTGGGGTAAATATCCTCTTCCATGGTCGGAACGATATAGTCAGGTCGCAAACCATTTTTCTCGGCGGCCCGGGCAATGGAATAAGCCGCTTCAATCGCCATTTCATCGGTAACCTTCCGCGCTCTGACAAGCAGCGCCCCTTTCAGAATACCGGGGAACCCGAGCGAGTTATTGACCTGGTTGGGGAAATCACCCCGGCCGGTGGCGACAATGGCGGCGCCGGCAGCTTTGGCGGCATGTGGGTAAATTTCCGGTTCCGGATTCGCACAGGCAAAGACAATTGATTTGGGGGCCATCGCCTTGATCCAGGCTGGCTTCACTGTGGTCGGATCGGATTTGGATAGAGCTATGAATACATCGGCGCCCTTTACGGCCGTTTCCATATTGTCGATACAGTCGGGATTGGTTTGCTCGCAGAGTTCCCATTTGCGGTAGAATCGGGTATCGGCTCTGATATCCTCGCGCTTTCTATGGAGCGTTCCCTTGGTGTCAAAAATGACCATCCTGTTGGGATCGGCGCCGGCCTTAAGGATAAGGCGGGCGATAGTCGTGTTTGAAGCTCCCGCACCAAGCATGACAATCTTTACCTTGGAAATATCCTTATCGACTACTTTCAGAGCATTGACCAGTCCAGCCAATGTCACGCAGCCGGTTCCCTGAGCATCATCGTGCCAGACCGGAATATCGCAAACCTCGCGGAGCGTATCGAGTACTTTATAGCAATTGGGTTGAGAAATATCCTCAAGGTTGATTGCTCCGAAACTCGGCTGAAGCATTTTGACAAATTCGATCATCTTGTCGGCATCGTTTTCCCCTTTGGCATTCTTGCTGTCGATGCATATCGCCGTGGCGTCAATCCCGCCCAGATACTTCATCAGGAATGCCTTTCCCTCCATAACACCCAGCCCCCCCGGAGGTGTAACATCGCCGTCGCCCAGCACGCGGGTCGAATCGGAAACCACAGCCACCAGATTTCCACGATTTGTGAGCTCAAAGGAGGCATCATAATTGTCGCGGATAGAGGTCGAAACAACCGATACTCCGGGTGTGTACCAGACATTGAACCAGTTAAATCCATAAAGCCCGGCCTTGGGCACCGTCATCATTTTACCGCCATAGAATTGATGCGCCTGGCGGGACAGTTCTTTCAAGAACACGGTCTGCGCTTTGGCAATCTGATCCTTCGTAAAATCCTTTGGAAATAATTCCGGCAGATTCTCTAAAGTGATGTCATATTTTTTCATGAGGCAATCCTTATAAAACCTTCAGTTAAATGAATTAGCTGGTTACTTTTTTCACAAGATTCATAATATCAGAAATTGGGCCCTGAAGTCAATAGAATAAGCAAACATTCTACAACTCATTTTTGGAAAGAAAAAGAAAAATCGATATTTTCTTGCTTTCACACCTGAAACTGGCCCCAGCCCGGTCGCTCTGATGGCTGGTCTAAGCTGCTGAAAAACAACTGATTGAATATCTATTCCCTTTCTACTCGGTAAATCCTCTGCCTCCCGCTCTTTCCCTTTGAGGCAAAGATTCTGAACCATAGCCAGCCAAAGGCAAATCCTCCAACGTGCGCCAGCCAGGCTACACCGCCGCCGGCCCCGGTCGAGAGGGCCGACATCAGAATCTGGTAGAATATCCAAAATCCCAGAACGACGACCGCCGGCAGGCGGACGATCCGGATAAAATAAAAAAGGAAAATCAGGGTTAAAATTCGCGCCCGCGGAAAAAGAAACATATAAGCACCCAGTACACCGGCTATGGCGCCCGAAGCTCCCACCAGAGGAACGGTGGAACTGGGATTAAAAACCACAAAGAGAAAATCGGCGGCCAGGCCGGCCACCAGATAGAACAGCAGGAATCGGAACGGGCCGAGATGATCCTCAATATTATTTCCAAAGATCCAGAGGAAAAGCATATTGCCGGCCAGATGCATCAGCCCGCCATGGAGAAACATGCTCGTAAATGGAGTTAAAAAGATCGGCGACGGAAGGCTGGGGGTCGCTTCAGCCAGACGCGTCAATTCCACCGGTATCAGGCCATACTGAAAGATAATAGCCTCAAAGGCGCGAGAGGTTTTGGTCATCGTAAAAAGATAGACCAGAACGTTGAGCGCTATCAGAATAATCGTGACGACCGGCTTCCTGACTATCGGATTCTCATCTTTTAGTGGAATGAACATCCCTTATTCTTCTTCCCGAACGACATTATTTTGACCCGACAAGGAATTCGGATTTTACTGTCTTTTTATTCCCGGCCCGATCCTGAGCGGTGATTTCCAGAGTGTGCTTCCCTTTGGCGAGTTTCTTATCCGGAAATGTTTTCAAAACGGTAGTCTCCGGGTCGTATTCCGGAATTAGCCATCGGCCGTCAAGAAGGATGGTAATACCGTTGTCATCTTCTATGCCTGAAAGATCATCCGTGATAAGACAGCTGATTTCCGGAAATCCATTTTGGATTGTTTTCTGATTCTGAGGACTGACTCTCTTTAGCGATGGCGCCTCGTCATCCTTTAAAAGCGCAAAGGTGCCGAGAAAACCGCTTTTCACTGATACCCGGCCACTCTCATTCTTTGATTTCATCCAGTTCCAGCCGTTTTTTCCCGCCATATGGCACAGGCCGATATCTTTCTTCAATGCCGAGTCTTTTGATATAAACGAGACAGTTACCGGCTCGGCCAGAGGGATTATTTCCGGCGTTACGGAATAAACATCACCCACGATATTGGCCTCCATAAGAAACCATCCGCCCCCCTTGCTCACCTTAATATAGGTCGGAGCGTAAAAATTCTCTTCCTGAAAAGTTACCTGGAATTCACCTTCATCCGGGAAAATCATCGTCTCTTTTGATTTGCCGGCCAGGGCAATGTACACTTCTTTCATATTCGCGGGATTTCTAAATTGGTCAATCAGCCCGAAACCAATAATTGCCGTGCCTATTTCCGGATTTCTATAAAAAGCCGCAAATTTGCTCGGTGTGACAGCCCTGCATTCGATTACTTTGCTGTATCCATCGGCATACTGGACGGTGATTTTCGGAGCCGGCATGAAGGGCATAGCCGCCGAGACATTGAATAGAATTCCGTTATCCGAAAGCTCATAGCTGAGTTGATATTTTTCCGCCGCGATGGGAGATTGGGATATATAAAGTTCCTCCTTTCTCCACCGTGAAAAACCGTCAGCGACGACCCGAAACGCCCTGAGCGGCTTTTTGCCGGCCGGCAAAGTGATTCTGAATCCTCCGCCTTTCCTCACTTCAGTCAGATTGGCGGGGAGCCGCCGCCAGCCGGAGTTCCCCGAGGCGGTATATACGGCCACTTCCTTGATTCCCAATTCCCGGGCATCAGAAACCGGTATCAGGTAGAAAACTGTATCACTTATTTTTTCGTATTCGAAAAGATTTCCTGGCGGGCCGCAGAAAAAAGAAAATTCCGCATCCGATTTGTTGCCGGCGGCATCGTAAACCTCAATTCGGGCCGAATGCAGGCCGATAAAGTTCCCTCTGTCCTCTGAAAATATCCCTTCGGCGGGAATTTGTGATTTGCTGCCGCTGAAATATTTCCCCGCAGGATTGAACAGGAGGTGATGATAATTTTTATCGGCTACTGCCGGGTAATAGTCGTAACAGAGATCAACCATTTTGGTTTCGGCATAATCATAATGATCGTACTCTGTTTCGTAATAGAGGGAGTCATCGATGAAAAGCCTGGCTTTGTAGATATTCAGAAGCGGTCCCTGATGGCTGATACGGTCGAACGCCTTTGTCTCAATCCCAAAGGGAGCCTCAAGATAGAGAACAGAATCGGTATAATATCTTCTTTCTCCCCGGTCAAGCTGCAGGCGGAAATTAGCTTTCCTGCGACCGTTGGCAAACAGGGAGTTGCTGTCAAGATAAATGAAACCGACCGATTCCATTTCGGGGGACACCCGGTCGGCCAGGGGAAAGCCGTTGGTCAAGGGATTCAAAGGAACATTGGCGGCGGTTCTCTTTTCGAAATGAAGATGTGGCGGTCCCGACCCGCTCTGCCCGGAATAGGCTATCAACTCGCCCTGCTTAACCGGCAGAGAATCCGGCGGGAATTCATGATCCAGATAATAGCGACGGGTTCGATATTGCTTATTCTTGACCCATTTTTCCAGTCGGTCGGCCAGCCGCGACAGATGGCCAAAAACATAGATATTCCCTTCGCTGTCCTTGAGATATAGGGCCTTGCCATAACCGGTATAGGAGTATCGGAGACGCCAGACATAACCATCAACCGGAGAAAATGCCTCCCGCCCTTCAGCCCCGCCGGTCCGGATATCAACGCCGCCGTGAAAATGAGCCGTTCGGAAATCACAGAAACCGGAGGATATGTCTATTTCCCCTTTAACCGGCCATGATTCGCCCCCCTCAGCGCCCTCCCCAGACAGAAAAAGGAGCAAAACTAATATTGCTCTGCATATGGTCGATAAGTCTATCATATTTGGTATTTTGATAAATTAAAGGCCGGGCGTCTCAAAGTCAAAGTAATTTGAAAGGCAGGACCGGGCCGGGCTGATTTTACGGGCTTGCGGATTTTGGAAATTGGCGTATATTAGACGATTGTTTTGGACATATTGCGTAAAGGAGATTGATAAATGTTCGCGTTCTTGAGGAAATTGATTGTCCCGATAATGGCTACGGTTCTGGTATTTTTCCTGATGACCATCGTTTTTGAATGGGGGATGAATATCACTTCCAAATCACGGGTGATTGCCAACGACATTGGCATAATCAACGATCAGAAAATCCAGCCGGAGGTATTTGGGAGATATTACACCAGCATCCTGCGCCAGGAGGAGGAAAAGTCCGAGGCCGAACTCCCGCCGGATAAGTTGGAACAAATCAGGCGGCAGGCTTGGAACCAGATGTTGGGTGACGTCCTTATCAACCAGGAAATAAATAAACGCCGGATTGTTATCACTGATGAGGAGATTTTTGCCTTCCTGCGGATGTATCCGCCGGCGGAAGTTCAGAGCACACCCCAATTCCAGACTGATGGGAAATTTGATTATCAGAAATATGTCGGCGCCATGACCAATCCGCAATATGCACCCTATTGGGCATCGATCGAGAGTTTCATCACTCCGGAATTGAAAAAATACAAACTTCAGGAGGAGATTATTAATACCATAAGGGTCTCCCCGGCCGAAGTGATGGACGCATTCATGGCTGAGAAGGAAATGATCAAATTCGGATATATCAATCTGCCCAGTTCGAAAATGATACAGACAGCGCCCAAACCGACTCCGGAGCAGACGAAAAAGTACTATGACGAACATCGCGATGAATTCAAACTGGAGGATCGAGCCACGCTGCAAATAGTCCTCTTCCAGAAAGCCCCTTCGGAAAATGACTGGGAAAGGGCTTCCTCCCAGATCAGGGAAATATATGATTCCGCCATGGTCGGCGCCGATTTTGCCGAACTGGCCCGCAACTATTCGCAGGATGAGGGTTCGGCTGAAAAGGGGGGTGATCTGGGATGGTTCCAGCATGAACAGATGGTTCCGCAATTCGATAGTGCCGTATGGGCTCTCAAGCCCAACGAGATCAGCCGCCCGGTGAAATCCCAGTTTGGATGGCATATCATTAAGCTTCTGGGAAAGCGGATCGAGAAAAAAGTTCCTCTGGGAGGCGGTGCCCCCACCGATGTGGAGGAAGCCAATGCCGCGCATATCCTCTTGAAGGTAACCCCAACGCAAGAGACTCTGGATCAATTGTCACTTAATTCCAAGGATCTTATTACCCTGGCGGAGAAGGAAGGCTTTGAGAAGGCGGCGCAAGATATGAAATATGAAATTCGCACCACCGCACCATTTAAAAAGAAAGATTATATCCAGTACCTTGGCTCTGATCCGGTCGCCCTCGATTTTGCTTTCAATAACGAGCCGGGAAAGATCTCCGACCCCCTGGAGAATAGTTCCGCTTATTACGTAATGAAAGTTGCATCTCATATCCCGGCCGGCTACGCCGCTTTTGAAGAAGTGGAAAAGAATATTTCCCAGAAACTGGCCATGGAAAAGGCCAAAGAGCTCACCGCTAATATGGCCAAGGTGATATATGCCGCCATCAAGAACGGCATCCCGATGGAAAAGGCTGGTCAAACTTACGGCTATCCCTATGCCGAGACTGAGATGATCAATATGAAAGTGAAGCTGCCCGGCATGGGGAATTCACCCGAAGTTCTGGGTGCCGCTTTTGCCCTCAAGAATATCGACAATCTCTCTGAGCCGGTGAATTACGCCGCCGGTTCGGCCATTGTCAAACTCCTCCAGAAAACCTCCCCCAATATTGAGGAGTTCAACCAACTGCAGGATTCTATCAGGGGGGCTGTCCTGCAAACCAAACAGCAGGATATTTATGGCCGCTGGTTTGACAATCTGGTAAAGAACGCTGAAATTGTTGAAAATGTCGATAAATTCTACGGCGGCGCCTACTGACGATAATCAGTAACCATAAGAGTAAAAAGGACACCTGATGGTGTCCTTTTTTTTATTGTTCCGCTTTATACCTGTCGCGAATTCCCGAGGCGATTACAGCTAATATCACTCACCTGAATTGGCCAATCTGAATCTCTGGTATTTCTTTTTCCGCCGGAATTCGCGCAGTTCCTCAATATCGAGGATTGCGGTAAGCAGGCATTCATTGGCTTCGGAATAGTAGTTTACCCGCTCCAGAATTCCCCAGGGAGCCGCTATCAGCGACCGCCCCTGCAGCGGTTTGCCGAATAGCGTCCCGACCGCACAGGTCTTGACCAGATAAGCATCGGCTCTCTGCGCCCCGGCCAGATAAATATCTTCATCACGTTTCCGTTTCTCCGATTTAGACTCTCCGGGGCGGTAAGGAGAAGTGGTGGGGATGAAGATTATGTCGACATCTTTAGTTCCGAGTATTTCAAACAACCCGATATTGAGCGCATCGGCGCAGATAAGGACCGCGATCCGCACATCGTCAACATCAATTACAAACAGCTTGTCTCCCGGGAGAATCCCCTTATTCACTTCGCCACTCACCGGGTTTAACTTCCGATACCTGCCAATCTCCATGCCGCAGTCAAAAAGGTAACAGCTGTTATACAATGAATCCCCCTCCGCTTCAACCACGGAACCGCCGATCAGGCAGGCGGCAAAATCGTTGGAGAGATTTTTCAGGTATTGCAGATTCTCCCTGACGGTGAGGGCCGCGCGCAGAAAATCAGGCACACTGCTATCGATAAGGGAATATTCGGGGAGACAGATAAAATCGGGACGCCGCTTGAAGATATGGAGTTTTTCCTCCAGAGTCAGCCTTTTCCCCACCCGGCATTGCACCGCCGCCACTTTAATCAGCATATCACATCCGTAAACTATTCCGTATCATCACCGCCAATTACTTCATACATAATATTACGGATAAAAATTAACCATGTTACCAGGCAAGTAATTATACTCTTTGAGCCGTCGGATAATGAAAAAAAGTTCAGGCGACAGAGTCAATCAGGGGGAGAATATTTTCAGGATCGAATTTTCTCTTTATTTTTATGGAATATTGGACGGAGACGTTGTCGCCCGGGTTTTGATACCGCTTCCAAAAATCCCCAAATTGAATGGCCGACATTTTCAGTATCTCATATTCCCCCCTGGCTGCAACAGGCAAAACCCGGAAAGTAACCGAGGCAAGCAGGCCAAGAAGGCCCCATGATGGGGAAAATATTTTCACAATATCGAAACCGGAAACCGATTTGAAACAGACCGACCCGGGCTTAATCACCTCTCCCTGTGGGGTGGCAATTTCGGCCTTAATCAGGTGTCGGCTGATGGGGAAGGCATGTTTGTCCAGCTTAGCCGACAGTCCAACTGCCACCGCCCCACCCACTGAACCGACATAGGGAAGCGCCGAGTGCGGTAAATAGAGGCCATGCTCATCCAGGACAGAATTTATTTCCCGGAGGGGGAATCCGGACCCGACCACAATATAGAAATCCTCCGGTACGACTCTCGTGAAACTGTTTAGTCGGTCGGTGCGCATAACGATCACCTTTTCGAACCACTTCCCGACCGGATCGATATTATTGCCGAAACCACTGATGAACAGCGGCTGCCTTTCCTGCCCGGCATATTTAAACAACCGCGCCGCCTCATCGGCCGATTCGGGATGAAAAGTGGCGATTCCCCTCTGATAAGTGAGTCTGTCCTCGGGAAACTCACTCTTTATGATATTGATGAACGTTTCCAAATTGACCATTGGATAATCTTATTGAAAAAAGATGGCCAAGTCAATAGATTGGTGGAAAGTCAACTCAGTAATGGCGTAAGTAAAACATTGCGGAAAAAATCTGGCTTTCTAACCGGCTATCTGATTCTGGTCGGCTCATTTCTTCTTCACCTGATTCCTTTGCTATTCCCCTCAAGCCGCACCTGGGGCTTTAACCATTTGCTGTTTTTATCGACCGGTGTGACTGCTGCTTATGTCATCTTAGCCGCCGCTGCCCTCATAATCCCATTCCTACTTGGGTCGTCAAAATGGCGCGAGGTTTTTATCGACAGCCTTTCCACAGCTTTATTCGAGAACCGTTGGAAGTATTATTATCGCCTTCTTTTCATCATCATCATGACCGGCCTCTTTATAATCTTCCGGACGCCGACCCATTTCTTTGGCGATGGATATGCCCTTATCACCAATCTGGCTTCCCCTGCCGGCACCTTTGTGAAATGGAGTGAGAAGGGCATGACCCTTATCCTGATTGCAATCCAATCTCTTTTGGGACCTCAAAATCAAAAAACCGCCCTGGCCGCCTTTCAAATGGTATCGGTTTGCTCCGGAGCCACAGCTCTTTATTTTTTCTTTCTCATTGCCGAAGCAATTTCGGAAGACAGAATGAAACGGTTACTGACTTTCTTTGTCTCCATTTTCTCCGGCGCCATACTTCTCTTCTTCGGATATGTGGAAAATTACCCTCTGCTGTGGCCGATCCTGTCCGGATTCATCTATTTCAGTATCAGCTATCTCAAAGGCCAAAAGGGATTGACCGCCGCCGGCTTCTTTCTGGGCTTCGGATTGTTCCTCCATCTTCAAATGGGGGCTCTCATTCCGGCTTATCTCTTTCTTCTCTTGTGTCGTGGGCGCGGTCTCTTACTGTATAATAAACTGAGAATATTATTCTGGTCAGTCGTGGCTATTATTTTATTGGCCGGGATATTTCTCTTTATCAGAAAATATCATACCGACCTTTATTTTGAGAATATCTTTGTCCCCCTGTGGAAAGGCAAACCGGTTGCTCCCGGATATACACTTTTCAGCCTTTCTCATCTGGCCGATATACTTAACCAGCTTCTACTTCTTTCACCCCTGCTGCCTCTTTTGTTATTCTATTCGGGCCGCGCGTTACCCGGGGTTTTCAAAGATAGAATCCCATCTTTTCTGATTCTAACGGCAATAGGCGGCCTGTCATTTCTTTTCCTGATTGATCCCACTCTGGGGATGGCCCGCGACTGGGATCTGTTTTCTCTCTCGGGATACAGCCTGACTCTGCTCCTGGTGGCGCTTTATCATCCCGGAAAAACGGATTTCTTGCGGAAGGTATTTCCGGGAATGATGATTCTTCTGGCGTTCTCCATCATGCCGTTTCTTCTGGTTAATCTGAATGAGAAAAATTCCCTTCGTTACGCCCAGTATATGTATGACCTTGACGGCGAAAAATCAGTCGGCACTCTTATCGCACTCCGGCAATACTACATCGACAGGGGAGATAACGCCACCGCCATTGAACGCGATAAAACGCTCCGCTCCAGTGGCTTCAACTCGGTCAAGATTGATCGCGCCCTAACTGCGCTCGATCAGGGGCAGGTCGAGCAGGCCAGGGAGATCGCCCGGACAATCAATCCGGACCGATTCTCTTCACGCTATCATGGTATGATGAGTATCCTCTATTATTGGGACCGCGATTATGAAAAAGCTCTCGAAGAATCGGATCAGGCTATAACCTTGCAGGCATATAATTACAAGCTTTACAGTGCCAGGGCGCGAATCCTTTCCAGCATAGGCAAGGGCGATTCTGCGTTGATCTGCCTGAGAAAGGCTTACCAACTGAATTCCACCGACGGCGATATTCTCGAAGGGTTTTCCGGGCTGCATCTTGCACAGGGTCGTCCGGATTCGTCTATCTACTACGGAGAAAAATTAGCAGGACTCGATCCGGGAAATCCGATGGCTTATTATTTTCTTACTCTGGCCTATGCGAAACTTGGCGACAATGCCAAAGCCGCGTCAAATTTCGAACAGTACATCCGATCCGGCAACAATGACCCTCAATTCGAATCGCATCGACGGCATCTGACGCAGATACTGGGAGCAATCAAGAAACAATAAAACCAATCCCGACCGCGTCGGCCTCTCAAAAGGCAAATTTGGGAATAGAAAAACCCCCCGAAATTCACGGGGGGTTTCTGCATAAAACGGGTATAGTATCCGCAAATTAGTACATATCGCCGTAGCCACCGCCGCCACCCGGCATGGAAGGCATCGCCTTCTTTTCTTCCGGTTTATCGGCAACAAGAGCCTCGGTGGTCAGAAGGAGCCCGCCGATTGAAGCAGCATTCTCCAGAGCGGTACGGGCCACCTTGGTCGGGTCGATGACACCGGCCAAGATCATATCCTCGTAGATATCGGTTTCGGCGTTGTAACCAAAAGCGCCTTTCTCTCTCATCACCTTATCCACTACGATCGAGCCTTCAACGCCGGCGTTGTTGGAAATCTGGCGAATCGGCTCCTCAAGCGCCTTACGAATAATGTTGACCCCGACCATCTCATCCTGCGACATCTTGAGACCATCCAGGCCGACCATGGCACGAAGGAAAACCACGCCGCCGCCGGGAACAATACCTTCCTCGACCGCGGCCCGGGTAGCATGAAGAGCATCCTCGACACGCGCCTTCTTTTCCTTCATCTCTGTCTCGGTCGCCGCGCCGACATTGATGACCGCCACGCCGCCGGCCAGCTTGGCCAGACGTTCCTGAAGTTTCTCGCGGTCATAGTCCGATGTCGTATCTTCGATCTGTTTCCGAATCTGACCGATGCGGGCTTTGATATCGGCCGTGCTTCCGCCACCTTCAACGATAGTCGTGTTATCCTTGTCGATCACGACCTTCTTGGCCTTACCAAAGTCCGAAACCACAGCATTCTCGAGCTTGAATCCAAGTTCCTCCGAGATCACCTTGCCGCCGGTAAGAACCGCGACATCTTCCAGCATCGCTTTTCTGCGATCGCCGAAACCGGGAGCTTTCACCGCGGCCACCTTCAGGGTGCCGCGAAGCTTGTTGACCACCAGCGTCGCCAGCGCCTCGCCCTCGATATCCTCAGCGACAATCAGAAGCGGGCGGCCCATCTGCGCGATCTTCTCCAGAACCGGCAGGATATCTTTCATGGTCGATATCTTCTTGTCGTGGATGAGAATGAGCGTATCCTCCAGAACCGCCTCCATGTTGTCGGCGTCGGTCACAAAATAGGGGGAAACATACCCGCGGTCGAACTGCATCCCCTCAACAATTTCCAGTGTTGTATCGATAGTCTTGGACTCTTCGACCGTGATAACGCCATCCTTGCCGACCTTATCCATCGCTTCGGCAACCTTGTCGCCGATGCTTTTATCGTTGTTGGCCGAAATACTGCCGACCTGACGAATCTTATTCAAATCACCGGCCACCGGCTGGGAAATCTTGCGGATTTCGGCGACCACTTTCTCGACCGCGGAGTCGATACCACGCTTGATCGCCATCGGGTTGACCCCGGCGGTGACCGCCTTGATACCCTCGCGGTAAATCGCCTGCGCCAGAACCGTCGCCGTCGTGGTACCGTCACCGGCCACATCCGAGGTCTTCGAGGCGACCTCTTTCAGCATCTGGGCGCGCATATTCTCAAAATGGTCTTCGAGCTCTATTTCCTTGGCCACCGAGACACCATCTTTGGTCACGGTCGGGCTGCCGAATTTCTTGTCAAGAATAACATTGCGCCCCTTGGGGCCGAGCGTCACTTTGACCGCATCAGCCAGCTTATCTACACCCCTTTTAAGTTTCTCGCGCGCCTGCGCATCATATTCTATAATCTTGGCCATATTTCCACTCCTTTTCCGTTACTTGGACACGATTGCGAAAACGTCTGATTCCCGCATGATAAGATACTCGTTGCCTTCAATAGTGACCTCGGTACCGGAATACTTGCCATACAGCACGCGGTCACCCTTCTTGATCTCCATTGGGATTTTCTTCCCATCTTCAGTCAGTCTCCCGGGACCAACTTCCATGATTTCGCCCTCAACGGGCTTTTCCTTGGCGGTGTCGGGGATAATAATTCCACCCTTTTTGACTTCCGTCATCTCAATCGGCCGGATTAAAACTCGGTCGGCCAACGGCTTCACCATCATATCAAATCCTCCTTATGGAATGTTTCGTATAGTTGTCAGCCTGTCTTCCCTTGTTAGCACTCACTCAATAAGAGTGCTAACAGGTCACCAAATATATCCTTCTACGCGGGATTGTCAAGAGGTTTCAGAGATTTTTTTGATTTTTTATAAGTGATTGGATAATCAGAAGTTAGGTATTTCGCCTTCCTGGTAGTCGGCGATAATTCTCAGCCCTTCAAGGGTCAGGGCAGGGAAGGTGGTCTCGATATGCCGCGAGTATTCGGCAAATTCGGATGCCAGCCCGCCGGTGGCGATTACCCGCGCCGGCACCATAAGCTCCTTAAGGATAAGCTCGATAATCAAATCAACCTGCCCGATCGTACCATAGAACAGCCCCGCCTTGAGTGATTCGGCGGTAGTACGTCCGATTACCCGCTCCGGTCTCTCGATACGCACCTCAAACAGCCTCGCCGCTTTGCGCGCCAGCTCAACGGCCGAGGTTTCGGGCCCGGGGGCGATCACCCCGCCGACAAAAACGCCATTATCAGTCACCACATCGAAATTTATGGTCGTACCATAATCGACAATAATTATCGGCCCGCCGATACGGATAAACCCGCCCACCGCGTTGGCAATTCGGTCGGCGCCGACCGCGGTCGGGTCATGATAGGCGATTTTTATCGGGAGCTTTGTCTTGGATGAAACCATCAGCGGCGTGAGCTTGAGATATTTTTCGGACATCTGCTCGAATATTGGCGTGAGACGCGGCACCACCGAGGCGATTACCACCCGGTTCAACTGCTCCGGCTTGATCGTGAGTTTTTCCAGCAGTCCGGTAACAAAGAAGCCGCATTCATCGACTGTCATGGCGTGGTTTGATCCCACCCGGAAATGGTTGATCAGCCGGGATTCATCGAACACCCCGACAACCGTATTGGTATTCCCGATATCGATTGCTAAAAGCATGAGGCGAATATATTGCTAAGGAAACTGAAAGTCAAATCGAAACGCACCCATTTTGTGGACCGGGGCAAGGCACTAACCTGATACGTTGTGGCACAAGGGATTGAGGGAGCGCAAAAAAAGCGAAGCCAAATAATAATGATTGAAATCCATACGCGGCAAAGAGATGGCAATGTTTGGCTTCGCTTTACTAATTTTTTGGGGCCATTTGGTCATAGGCTTTTTCCGGCGTAACATATAGATACAACAATGGATTGGGCGGAAATAATCGGTGGTGGAAAATTGGGTTCGTTTCTTCGATTTTTAAAATATTCCGACCTCCGGTTCTGCCCTGATTTGGAGATGTAATGGCATTTTCGGTCAACCGAAATTCTCTTCTTATTTACGGACATGGAAATAATCATACTCTTCATATATAGAGCGAGGGGGGCAATTCACCATCGATCTTGTAGCGATTTTGTATGGGGTATGGTGATTGGCAAGAAGTTACGGGCGAAATCAGCTGGTTGGACAACGATATGCGGGCAGGTCACAATTCCGCTTGACGGAATCAGGACCTGCCCGAACCGATGAAAGGCTGCGTGCATCATAATTTGAGATGAAATATATATGGAAAATCATGCTTGTGAAGTAGGTGAGCCTGAGTTATAATATTAGCGACGATTAATCGCCAATAATAATATTCGAGGGATCAGCAATTGCGCAATCAAAATGAAGAAATACTAAAGAAGATACAGGTGTGGGCAGGCAGAAGCTTACTTGGTTTATACGCTCTAGATAGGGACGGAAATATCGCTTATCTTAAGTGCGAAAATTGCTTTTTAAGAACCTTTCCGGAACAACTATTCCTTCTAAAAGACCTTCAATATCTCTTTCTGTCGCATAATAAATTCACCAGTTTACCCAAAGAGATAGCCCACTTGATAAACCTGAGGAGGCTCGATCTATCCTCCAATCAGTTGACGGAACTCCCCAGGGAAATTGCCCAACTGACAAACCTGACGACGCTCAATCTATCCTCCAATCAGTTGGCGGAAATCCCCAAAGAAATCAGCCAGCTTATAGACCTGACGGAGCTCGACCTGTCTTTCAATCAGTCGAAGGAAATCCCCAAAGAAATCGCCCAACTGAGAAATCTTACCCTGCTCGAACTGTCCCGCAATCAGTTGAAAGAGATCCCCAAAGAGATGAGCCAATTGAAAGACTTGACGACGCTCAATCTTAACAACAATCAATTGACACAAATCCCCAAAGAGATGGGCCAATTGACAAACTTGACGACGCTCTATCTTAACAACAATCGATTGACGCAAATCCCCAAAGAAATAGGCCAACTGACAAACCTGAAGGGGCTCTATCTATCCTCCAATGAGTTGACGGAAATCCCCAAAGAAATCGCCCAACTGAAAAACCTGACGATTCTCAATCTATTCTTCAATCAGTTGACGGAAATCCCCAAGGAAATTGGAAATCTGCCGAAACTTGAAGTGCTAAGAATTCGAGAAGGGAATTACAGATTAAACATTCCCCCGGCCACTATTGAAAAAGGGACAAAGGCGATTCTCCGATATCTTCGCGAGCTTAAAGCAGCCGGTGAAGAAAAGCAGTACCGGGCGAAAGTTATCTTTGCGGGTGAGGGAGCGGTCGGTAAGAGTTGCACTCTCGATAGACTTAAAGGAAAGAGATTTGATAAAGGCAAATATACAACTCATGGAATAGATATTGGCGTGCTTGAGTATGCCCATCCGCGAGAGAAGAATGCAACCATGAAGTTGAACACCTGGGATTTTGGGGGGCAATACATATACCAGGCGACGCATCAGTTTTTTCTCACAAACCGTTCTCTATATATTTTGTGCTGGAACGCCCGCAAAGAGCCGGAACAATGCCGCCTTGACTATTGGCTTCGCACTATCAATTCCCTTGCCCCCGATTCCCCCGTAATCTTGGTCGCCACCCATGCCGATGAAAGAGCGCCCGATATAAACTATCAAAAATATAAAGAGAAATTTCCGCAATTAATCGGTAGTTTCGCGGTCAGTAATAAAACGGATACGGGAATTAAGGAATTGGCCGCCGCGATTCAAAATGCGGCCGCGGCCTTGCCTCAAATGGGGATGCCCGCACCGGTAAGTTGGGTCAAGGCGCTGGAAGAAATAAGAAAAATCAAGGAGCATCACATTTCGCGAGCCGAATTCGAAAAGTTGTGCCGTGATAATGGCGTCGGCGAGCAAACGATTCGTGATTTTGCCTGCCTTCTGCATGATTTGGGCGATGTTATCTGTTATTATGACGATATTGGGCTTAACGATCGCGTAATATTACAGCCGGAATGGATAACCAAGGCGATCAGTAGAGTATTTGAAGATAAGGGAGTTAAGAATTCCAAAGGAGTGCTGGACCACAAGATACTGCTCTCCATTTGGGATGAGTACAACGAAAATCTGCATCCGGTCTTCCTGCGACTAATGGAGAAATTCTTTCTCACTTATCGTATTCAGGGAAAAGAGTCTTCGGTTGTTCCGCAGCTTCTGCCTTTCGAGCCGCCCGCCTACCCCTGGCCTGACATAAATGCTGTTCCACTACCACAAACGCATCTGACCATGAATTTCACGATGGATTTTGTTCCCGCCGGTTTAATGCCGTCGTACATAGTACGCACGCACCGCTTTTCGGACCATTACAATCATTGGCGTGAAGGTGTTTTTCTCACCTATGAGGAACATAAAGGCCGTGCCCAATTGGATGCTGAACAAAAGCAATTGTCACTTGAAGTTCAGGGAATAACGCCCGCCTTTTTCTTTGGAATTCTGAGAGATGCCGCAGAAGAGATATTCCGGGAATTTCCGGGACTTAAAGTCAATCGTTTTATTCCCTGTATCTGCCACGAAATCAGAAATGTTAGAGAACATTGCGGCCACTTCTTCAGTCTTGAAAGTATTATTAGACGACTTGAATCCAATAAAGATGACGCGGAGTGCGACATCACATATACGAAGGTCCCCATAAGCAGACTTCTCTATGGCATTCATCCTTCGACAAACGAGCAGATATTAACCGATCTCAAAGGGATCAAGGGACAGCTTGGCAAGCAACATGAGCAATTGACTGATTTATTAATCCGCAATTTTGTGCGACTGTTCAATCTTGAACTATCAAAAATGGAAGCCGATTGCCCTTCCCTTATAACCATATCGCCGAAACAAAAGGGCGTCCTCACAAAGGCCAATATTTTCTCCACAACTTATGAAGTCCAATGCTGGTGCCAAATGCCCGGCGATTCGCACCCGATGGAAAAGGGTATCTATGAACTGACTCAACCCAAAGTATGGCTGCAAAAAGCAATGCCCATACTAAAGCATGTAATAGAAATCCTGAAATTCTATGTACCGTTAATTTCAGCGACTGCCAAGGGTGTCTTACCGCAGTCTTCATGGGATATGGCGAGAATTAGATTGGAGGGCATGGCCGAGATAGCTGATCTCATGCCCCGTACCGAAGAATCATCTGACTTGATCTATAAACCTGATACTATTGGAAGGCATCTATATCATAGAGAAAGAACCTTGCAGCAATTTGGTGGTGCGGAATTAAGAGTCATTTTTGAACTCCTCGATCACCTCGACCCAAGCCACTATTGGGGTGGCCTCAGAAAGACGCCGAGCCCGGAGGGGGATATTCTCTGGCTCTGCCCTAAGCATTATAAAATATTCGACCCGGGCCTCCCCAAACTGCCTAAATAACGCGGGTGGGAACCGCAGGAACGGTAGGTCGAAATTCCCCCCAAGTTCTGCCGCAGGCGGAACGAGCGGGGGTTTCGACAATTACTATCATCCAAGTTCAATCCCCGACCCCTCTACAAAATCTATATCGAATCGATGGTGAATTGGCTCCTCCCCCTTCTAATAGAAAGCACAGCCATCTATATGTCTAACGTCAAAAAGCCATTTATCGACTGTCCCAATGTCAAAACTTGTCACCTGTGTGGCATCCTTCACAAATTCACTACAAGACCACTACAAAATAATACAAAAATGAAGAAACGAACTCCCCTGCCGCCAGCCCAGCCCCGCATACATTTTAAAAAACAAAAAAACAAACCCAATTTGGCCGTCCCAATTCTCATCGCTTATCCTCTGTACAGCATAATCTTAGGCGGCATTTTTCTTTTCGGAGAAACGGGAAAATTTCTAAAAACCAAACCCAAAATTATGCAACTCGATAAGAGACAAGAGGATCGTCCAATTCTCGGTGGGTTCGCTTTTCCGACCCTACCGCAAGTCATTGTCTATCAGTCTCTTGGTTCGGCGTTCCGCAGCTATGTAGCGCAAAATCCCGAACGGTTTTGCGAAGCGAATTACCAACAGGCAACGACAATGTTATGCCGGGTCTTGTTTCCCTCGACGAAGTCGGGGGGAATGTGACCCGGCATCCGGCCATGTCTGGTGCGCGGCAGGCTTATCTTGAGGATACCGCCCCCTGTTCAATCCCTGCACATCAATTTCAAGTCTCCCCCCTCACCTGCCGATAATAGAAGAAATCAGATTCTTCCTTTCAGCAATGGAGGTTGTCGTGAGAAAATTGTTCCTTATTCTGATACCAGTTGTACTTCTTATCGCGCTCGGTTGCAGCAAAGAGGTGGTTATCGTCCAGACCGGCACCGAGGCAACCCCCTCTACAACGGTAATGCGCAACCCGGAGACCAATTTCAACGCCTCCATCGAGCATTTGCGCCAGGCCAAGATATTCTACGCCCGGGACAAATACAAACAGGCGTTGCAGCACTGCGAGAAAGCGGTCTCATTCGACAGCCGCAACTGGGAGGCTTACTACTACATGGGGCTTTGCATGCAGAAGAGAAAGGATTTCGCCCGCGCTGTCGAGACTATCAAAACCGGATTGCGATTCGTCCCCGATAATAAGCTGGTTAAAGCGGAGATGCATTTTTCTCTCGGCTACTGTTTCGAAAATATGGGGCGGCTCGATGAAGCCCGCAAAGAGTACGAAACTTCTCTGACATACAACCCCGGCAACGATTCCGCCCGCAAGGGAAGCAACCGGGTGAAAGTCGAAAAGACTCTCAAGAACTGGGGCAAGGATAAAGAAATCGAATACGAGGGATAAACCATTCTCTCATCTCCGGGCCGTCCCCGCACCGGCCGGGGCGGCCTTTTTATTGCCCGCCGTTGGAAAACCGCAACCTTTCTCTTATATTGGCCCCATGCAGGAAAAACCGACCAATACTTTCCGTCTCGGTGAGGATTTCTACGACAAGCTGGAGCAGTTCACTCAGAAGGTTCTCGTGGAGGGCCTTGCCCTTTTCGGCGAGGAATTCAAGAATGTTGATTCGTTTTATGAAAAAGCCATAAGCGACCACTCCAAACGTGATGATCATGCTTTCCGGCGCACGGCCAAACCGTTCTATCTTATCGAGGCATTGTACTCCAATATATTCGATGATTTCAACCGCGAGGCATTTAATAAAGCCCGGGATACAGTTATTATTCTCCCCGATTGTCTTTCTCTCATGGGTGATAAGTGCAAGAGAACGCGGGGCCGGTTCGGGAAGAGATGTGCCCGATGTGTTCCCAACTGCCAGGTGAATAAAATCATGGAGATCGCCGATCGGCATGGAGTCGAGGGGTATTTTTCCAAACGGGCGCTGGAAAAACAGCTGAAAAAAATAATAAAAGTGAAACCGTCACTGTCGGCCATCGGTATTTCCTGTATTCTGACCCTTGCCCCGGGGATGCGCACGGCTAAAGAGGTCGGCGTTCCCGCGCGGGGAGTGTTTTTGAATTTCACCGGTTGCGAGCATTGGACCGAGAAACCGTTTTCGACCGAGACCGCCGTGGCGCGGGTCAGGGCGATACTGGAGGAGAAATATGGAATACATGATTCGTCCGATTGATTATTGCGAATATGATGATTTGATAAATCTCTGGGGGCGCTCCGGCCTGACATATCGCCCGCACGGGCGCGATTCGCGCGAAACAATGCAGGTCGAATTCCAGCGGGCCGAGACCGCTATCCTGGGGATGTACGACAGGGAGAAAATGATCGGTGCGGTGATCGCCGCCCATGACGGCCGCCGAGGATGGATCAACCGTCTGGCCATCGACCCCGACTGCCGCGGGCAGGGGCTGGCCGGGCAATTGATTGCCGAGTGTGAGTCTTTCCTTTTTGGTTGCGGCATAAAGATTATCGCCTGCCTTATCGAGGAAGAGAATCTTCCCTCGATATCAGCCTTCCGTAAAGCGGGGTACATATATGGCGAAAATATTCTTTATTTCTCCAAGCGCACCTCAAAAGATGTATGAGGAGCCGTGGGGACAGAACATTGTTTTGTCCCCTCCCGGTTAAATATACCTTCTCACATGAGCACAATATTCTCTATACTCTTCGCCAAACGCTCTTAATAGATACTGCTCTTCGGCCAGAACAATTTGGTGGTGGACGGCTATCACAAAAATGCAGACAGCCAATAGAATCGGATTAAGAGTATAAACTACCGAGGCCAAAATAGTTGTATATACCCCGAGATACATTGGGTTTCGACTGAATCTAAAGAGACCATTTACTTTCAGCTTAGTGTCTTCTTTCGGCGACCCGATTCTGAAAGAGCTACCCATTTCAAAGCGTCCTGCAAATAGAAGCAGGAATCCCAAAATAAATAATAAGAGCGCGATCGATCGCGCCGGCTCCGGTATTTCAAAGATAGAAAGACGAACTCCCCAACTCTGAAATATCATACACACCCAAAGAAGAACGATGGCGTACTTGCTTGATATGAACACCGCCGTGCCGATCGGAGCAACACCATCCATATCGATATTCCGACGCCGAAACACCGCCCCTCCACCAAACAGGACAATCAGGAAAATTACCGGCAAGAGAGTGATAATCAGTGATTCTATCATATCCGGATTCTCCAGAGACAATTTGTTTTGTTCGTTATCAGAGTCTTCAAAGTCATCTCACCTGTATTATCAGTATATGAACGGAAAAAGCCTTTTTACTTTTTTCCGATAGGCGGCATATTGTTCACCGTACATTTGTCGCAGGCCCTCTTCTTCGGCCGGTATGAGAAAAATGATCAACACCAGATAGATGACAAATACGGAATAGAAGGCAAGCGACTGGGTCAGGCAGGCAAGCCCCAGAGCAATGCCCAACACTGCGGTATACATCGGATGTCTGACAATTCTATAAGGGCCGGATGAGATAAAAGTATCGCCGGCGCGAGGAGTAGTTCCGCCCAACTGATAATTGGTATTTAATGCGCTCAAAGCCCATGCCATCAAAATGAAACCGGAAAGATAAAATATAAAACCGCCGATCTCTAAGAGCATCAAAAGCCACCCCTCATTAATCGCCAGAAATGTGATATCGACAGATTCAATCCGGCCGGTTACCAGCAGGATTGCCGCCAGGGGATTTACGATTAACAAGAAGAAGAGGTTGAACGCATTGACCACGCAGAGAAGAAGATTACCTTTCGGTTTCTCCAGGATTGAACCAGTCGCTTTCCATTTGATCGCGACCAGAAGACCAAGCAGAATCAAGATTATGACTCCGAGTATTTTTTGACCGATGAGATGCATTTCTTTTTCCTTATGTTTGGAATGGCACGAGCGCGGGGCTCGTGGCCTACAATAATATACCAGACATGATAAGAATATTATGCCGGGTGGGCAAGCAAGAACGGCACAAGCGCCCGGCACAATAAATGTGCGGCGGTGGGGCGCCCGGCAGCCTGTAAAATGGGTTTGCTTTTAAAATCTTTGTCCCTCCAAGAAACATACTCACTTTCATTTTATTTATTGCCGGAGAAGGGATTGGGTAAGCGGGAGAGGGTCGGCATAATGGGTTTGTTTCTTCGATTTTTAAAATGTCTCTTCTAGCCTGGCGGGGAATCGACAATGAGACCCAGTTGTAGGAAGCGGACGTGTCCCGGCCGGTTTTGGGGCCGATTGATTTTAAAGCACTGGCACGATTGGCAATAAGTTGTTTTTCGCGGGCAGACATATAAATAAACACTCCTTCTATATAAGGGGGGTGAAGCAGTAATTACCATCGATTCGATACAGATTTTGCAGATGGGGACAAAAGCTCATCCCCAAGCTCCGACAGAAGTCGGAGCCTGGGAATGCCACCCAAGCAGCCGATTAAGATTGATGTCGGGTTTCTCCTTATTCGCCAAAGGCGAATCATCCGAAACTCCGACCTACAAAAGCTATTTTCTTTTGGGGAAAAGATTGAGTATAATGATTTTAACGATGCCCCATGTCTCTAATAATGTAGCCGATACATATAAACGCAATGTCCATTGATCAATCGGATATTTTACAAGAATAATAATAAAGACTATATTCATTACTAATAGTTGCACGGCCACAACCGCAAACCATCTATGTGCGAGTTTTTTCCGTAGGTCTCTATCGGCCTTGCGATCCGCGACATCCTCATCAGTGAGCGGGTCTTGGGGCACTCCTGATCCACTTATAATTTGATTTATATAAGTAAATGGAGCTTTTTGCATTTCAGAAAATGTTTTTTCTTGCCCCTCTGTCATTCAAATTCTGGATGTTTAATCTTGAGATTCATCAGTCGATATTTCAAGGCTTCGGCTGAAACGCCAAAGTATGCTGTCAGTTCTACCTTGCTATCTCTGCAACGTCTTTTTATTTCTGTTTCCGGCATAAGCAAATGGGCTGCGAATTGATTTGCGAATATTTCCTCGGGTTGGGAGGCCGCAGCCGAAAGTGTATCATGCCGAAGATCAACATAACCAATCTTGTCATCACCCAAATGTTGATAGAAATGGCCTAATTCGTGAGCGCAGGTGAATCGCTTACGTTGATCTGAATCATCTGCTGACAAATATATTATCGCATCTTGACCTTGTTGTTTGATAATCGCTCCCGATACTTCTGGAGGTAATTCTGATTTGAGGACTTTCACTCCCATTGATGCGGCTATCTTAACCGGATCGATAGGGAAGAGGCCATTCCAATATAATTTTCTAACCCGTTCGGCTGCCAGTTCGGCACTATCTAATATCATGATTTTCCTTTCGCTGCCATTACAACCTAACCATTTGTACAACGACCTGTCAATCACCAATTGCGACTTTTTTAAGAAAAATATAGCTATTCTCCGCATAAAAGGGGTTCCTTTCTACCATTTCCTGGGACATTCCGGTCATCATTAGCTAGTGTTGTGTCCCATAAATAACTTGACAGTATGATTTAAACTTTTTATTATGGGGTATGAGCAATGTTAGTCGACCTCTCAGATTGAATCGTATTCAGCGGCGGGAATTGGAAGCTTTGGTGAGGCTGGGTAAGACGCC